>JAAZNS010000359.1 GCA_012798185.1 Chloroflexota bacterium
ATTGAATTCCGAGAGCGGCATTCCATGGTCAATTGCAGGTGATCCGATGCGCAGGTGATAATCATCCAACCCGGCATTGCGAAAGCGCGGATCGACCCCGAACAGGCTGTGCTGGTCAAACTCTGGCTGTTTGTGCGGCCAGGCAAAATCGGGGTAATGGATGTTGAAATCCCATACCGATCCGATCTTGGAAGCATTGTCATTGATTTGTGATCCACTACCATTGTTATAAAAAATGTTATTGTACACAGTCAGGTAGGGATTATTGCTCAAACCAAATGCCCCGTAATTGCTGTAAGCGACCAGGTTATTCACGAATGTGAAATGATCAGCTCTGCCGCCCTGAATGGCGTACGCCCGGGCATGGAGAAAGACATTGTTGCGGAAAATGATGTTGTAAACGGCATTACCAGTGCCATTCGCCTCGCTCGAATCCTCGATCATCAATATCTGACCGAAGTTATTACAGGTGTTGCCCTCGATGAGAATATCATGGGCAAATTGACTATCGGGATACACCGCGAAAGTTTGGAAGCAATCAATATGCGGATCTCCATACTGCTCTTCATCCAGGTAATCGTGCATCGTGTTATTGCGGATTACATGCCCGCTGCCGAAAAAGCGCATGGCGTCTGAGTCGCCGCCCACGTGCGCCCCCGAGTCCGTGTTGGCATCCAGCCCATGCGAGAGATCGTTACCCTCCACCAACCAATCCCGCCCAACGATGGAGATGCCGGTGCCCTGCACCCGATAGAGGATATTGTCTTTGATCACTGCGCTGATGTTATCGTGGCTGTCACCGCGTATGCCGATATAATCATAACCGCTGGGGTTAGGGTTGAGATCGTGTAAAAAATTGCCCACGATCTGCACCTGTTCGGTGTTAACCAGGTGTACCCCGCCGCGCCCGCTGGTAACACCCTGCTGGTAGATAGATGTGATTTCAAAGTTTTCGATACGTACGTAGCCAATCGGTGTTGTGCTGGGGTAAGGTGGGTCGAGTTCGAAGCCCCTGGTAACAGCGTTGGCTGACGGATTGCCCGGGGTTTGCACAGGATGCGCCGGGTCGAAGCGGGCATTCCAATTCACCAGACTCGTATCAGGGATTGCGGCACCTTTGAAGGTGATATACTGCCCCGGTGCGCCGCCATGTTCGATCACCGTACGACCATAGGTGCCCGGCTCGACGATGATCGTATCACCAGGTTGGGCAACATCAGCAGCATGCTGGATGGTGAGCCAGGGCAATGCTTGCGTGCCGGGGTTTTGGTCGCTGGCTTGGGGATGGTTGGCGTTAACGTATAATATTGAGCCCAGCGCTGCCGTTATAAAATTTTCCTCGTTAGAGATAGTCTCATTATCGCCAACATCGATCGAGCGAACTCTAAAATTATACGAGGTTCCAGCATCGAGACCGCGCAATAATACCGAATGATCAGCCACCAGGGTTGTGTCAATCACGGTAAATTGGCTATCGCCTCCGGTCATACCAAATTCCACCTGCGAGGTAGCCGGTTCGTCAGTTGTCCAGGTCACCTCGGCGGTGTAAGGGGTGATATTAATTGCCTGCACGTTGGAAATCACAGGCGGAGTATCGTCTGCCGAATCAATGGAAAAATCGATCAGATAATCATCATTATTGGAATTGAATGCAGTATCCCGGCATTTTACGGCATAGGTGTAAGCCTGTTCATCGTGTAAACCGCTGATAAACTGAGTGTGGGTGGTGCCGTCAGTCACTTCAAATGAATTGGTCATATCGTTATAAGCCACACCTCGGCTGGTGGCATAACGGCAGCTTGCCGCTTCGGCAGTATTCAATGACAGCATGATCTGGGTTGTAACCGAGGGCAGCTTTCCGGAGGGCATGCCGTTGAAACGAATGGGCGGAACGCTGTCGGAGCCAGAGGCGGCTTCATCAGCGCCGATATCCCAGCCGCCAGAACGCAGCGCACCGTCAATATCATTAGAGATGGGGATAAATGGATCGTTGGAAAGATCCAAACCGTAATTACGCGCCCCTGCATCTGCAGCCGAAAGATGAAAATTTCCTGCAGAGGCATTCACAAAGCTAAATGATTGCTTCAGGCGGGAGTGAAAACCGGGTGCCGAATCGTCCGACGAGGCGTTGAAATCGGAGCCGGGGTAAAAGCTGCCGTAGAAATCGGTTCCGGGTGCATCGGTCAGATTATTCTTTGCCACCACCACACCCCCTGAACGGATTGCAAAACCGCTGGTGATATTGACAATAGTATTGTTATAAAGGTAAGCCGTACCGCCGCCGGTCTGAATGCCAGCGGTATAACCGGGTTCGCCCACTCCATAAATCACATTATTCCAGGCGTAGAGTGTGCCGCGCAAAGAGGAATTCATCAGCCCGCTGGCAGTGCTCGATCCATTTCCGTGGATCAGGTTGTGACTGAAATAGACTTCCCCCACTCCCTCATAAGTATTCGGATTGAGGTAAATCAAGTGCTTGGTAGTGTTCCCGTAAATATTCAGCCCTTCAATGCGAAAAAACGCCACGCTGCTGTAGATCGGAGCGTCACCGCTGGTTTGCAGCCGGTAACCAGAGTTGGGTGTGCCGGAATGGCGGGCTTCCGGCGTGGTGTATATGCGGATGTAGTGAGCGGTGTCTGTTGTCCAACCTGCCAGGTTGAGCGGGGTAGTATCGGCACGAGTCCAGGTGCCTTCAATACGTGCGACGGCGATCAGATCTGCTGTCACCAGGTCGCCTTGGGGGGCAGCACCAAAATTGATCCCGCCGAAATCCGCTTGCCAGGCAGCCAGCGAAGTAAAACACGGCTGCGGACCAGGGTAACCGCTGCAACTCTGGCGAATTACCGCCACAGTTTCGTTTATGTTGGAAGAGGACTGACCCTTGGCATTCCCCATTGTTAAACTCAAAAACAAAACCGCAGCCAGTAAAACAGTGGTCAACTTATGCATGGCAGCCTCCTTGCTATTCATTTTTTACCCCTCAAGCTTCCATACTCAATAACCCAATTCAACCAGATCAACCTTGTATGATTGGGATTATTATAATGATCTAGTAAATTTTGGGTTGTTAAGAATAGGATAAGGGACCAGGCAGGGGCGCGGTTTATTGCGTTGTGGTCGGGACGCGTTGTTATCAAAACCGTGTCCGCCAAACAAATTAATATTTCGGGAAATTCAATGGGCGGTTTAGTTTGGCAGTGTAATTCTTCATGAACATATCATCTGAGACGAAAAAGGAATAAAACTTATTTATATTAATTGAAACTAATCCTTATAATTGGAAAACCGATCGAGAAAATCGATAATTCTATCCATATACTGATATTGAGTTTAAATTATTAAAATTATCCATCGAATTACAATTACTCCATTTATAGAGAAGGGGGAAAATATGCGTTTCCTTCTTATCTCGATTAAAATATCCACAATGCAACCTCAATGAATTCTACAAATTCAAGGGAATATGGAGGAAAAATGCAAATCGATTTAAAAAAATGTCATGCTGCATTGAGAATTATTTCATTGATAATCCTTGCTGTTGCTTTGCGTATGGTTTTTCTTTCGTTCCAGACTGCCGATATGACAACCTTTTTTTTAAAGTGGTACCACACCTTGCTGAAGGTTGGCAGGATCGATGCATTAGGCACGAATTTTTATAATTATTCACCTGCGTATATCTATCTAATCGATATAATGACTCTCTTCCCCTGGATTCCCAAACTAGTTGCGATCAAACTAATTCTCATCTTTTTTGATTTTTTAGCTGCAATTGCAGTATATAAATTGATTGGCATAAATACCTCCAGCAAAGTAACTCGATGGACCGGTTTTTTCTCCATCCTTTTTCTGCCTACTGTATTCATTGAAAGCAGCTTATGGGGACAGGCAGACATTATCTACACAACATTTCTGCTTTGGTCGCTTTTTTTTATTCTCATAGATCATCCGGTAACTTCAATAATCGGTTTTTCTATTGGCTTGTGTTTTAAATTTCAAGCCATTTTCTTCCTGCCTGTATTATTAATTCTTTCTCTCCATAAAAAGATCAAGTTCTATTGGTTTATCCTCATTCCGGTTGTATATATAATTTCGGTTATACCCTGTTGGGCGCGTGGTCGATCTTTATTCGAACTGTTGACGATATACTTCCAACAAGCCGTGACATATTCCAAACTTTCGATGCGCGCCCCTAACCCTTACATTTTTATTGATTCGAGAAATAATTTTGAAATGAAGGTTTATGTTGGCATCTGGATAGCTGCTGTTGTTTCAATAGGCTATATACTATTTCGTTGGCGCAAATGGAAAAGAATGGATTTTTATGCAATCGTCTTCGACGCTGCACTTTTTACCACCCTATTACCATTTATGCTCCCCAAAATGCATGAACGTTACTTTTTTACCGGGTGTATTTTCATGCTCGTACTGGCGATTTTCGATCACAAACAAATACCTGCGACAATCCTGCTTCAAGCGTCTTTGCTGCTTTCGTTTATTCCTTATCTATGCGGTTGGTCAGATAATTGGGTGAAAATAGCTGCTGTGATTAATACCATTAGTGTTCTGCTTTTCTTGTATTTTGGGAAATGGTTGCTTGTAAGTACCGACTTCTATCCTGACAAGTTGGCCTTTGAAGCAACCTAAAGAAAGAAAACAATGAGTCGAAGAAACAAGAACCTGATCTTTAGAAATTCATTCGCCCCATGGATATTTCTATGTTTATGTTTGATCGCTTATGGGGGGTTTTTACCCATGATCGGGTTTTACCTGGATGATTGGTATTTAATCTGGTTTAAACACACCTTTGGAGTTTTAGATTATATAAAGTATTTTCGCAGCGACAGACCATTGATGGGATATTTTTTCATTGTCGCCAACTTCATTTTAGGGGGATCCGAGAAACCGTTGGTTTGGCAACTATTTGGACTATTCGCTCATTGGATTTCCGTTATCGCCTTATGGCAAATGCTGAATACCGTTTGGCCAGATGCAAAGCGCCAAAACACCTGGGTGGCTATGCTAGCTTCAGTATTTCCCGGCTTTACTCAACACTGGGGCGCAGTTATTAGTAGTTTCTTTTATATCTGCATGGCGGGATTTTACTTCTCAATTACCATGATGCTAAAAGCAATACGCACGCCAGGGCGATTTTGTTGGTATTATGGCGCTTCTATCATCGTAATGGCATACGCCGTACCGGCATCTGAATTTTTTGCCGGCCTGGAATTGATACGCGTGTTGATCTTGTGGTTTGAATCTCAAACTTATTATATCGCTTTGGGGGAACGCATTCGTAAAACATTACGCTATTGGACCCCCTACGCCACTATTTATGCTGCCTTTCTAATCTGGCGCGTTTTCTTCTTCCAGTCAACCAACCATCCTTTAAGGTTAGATTCTGTCTTATCAGGAAATATTGTCCAAATAATTTCTAGAAATGTCGCCAAAGTGTATCAGGCAATCATTGATGGCACACTAAACGCCTGGACTAATCCATTCAATCTATCTAACTATCCTCAATCCGGGATTGTTTTATGCGTTATCCTCACGCTGGTGGTCTTGGTATTTGGATTATTGGTAATCTGGCAAAAGAAAACATACACCCAGGCCGAAAAACCATCTCTACCACAATTAAATATTTGGAGGAAACAAGCGCTCATCCTTGCTTTGTTTTCAATGATAGTTGCTATTATCCCGTTCACCTCAGCCAACCTTACCATTGGATATCTGTTCCCAAACGATCGCTTCTTGCTGGCTTACCTTATGGGTTCTTGTTTATTTTTGGTTTGGGTTGTCGAAGCCGTTGGTCATAATGAAATAAAATCTATCTTACTCGTTTCAATTTTTGTTTCAATCTCATTGGGGTATCAAATCGCCAACGCAAACCATTATAAAAATCTATGGTCAATCCAAAAACGCTTTTTTTGGCAAATCTACTGGCGTATGCCCGCTTTGAAAGAAAATACAACCCTGATCACTTATCAGTTACCAGACAATGAGTACTGGAGTGGGAATGCATTAAGCGCGCAATTAAATTGGACATATTCCCAATATGTTCAAGACCGAAAAATAAATTTTCTTTTTCTCTTGTTGAATAGTGGACAAGACGAGATATTGTCTTCTTTGCATATTAACCAACCCATTCAATACGACTTCCGAACCTATTCATTTTCCGGCAATACAAATCAATTGATTTATATATATTACACCACCGATGGATGTATGCGTGTGTTCGATTCGATAGTTACGCCGCCCTCCATAGTAATGGATGCGCTGACTATTCCAAACCTAGAAAAAGGCGCAAAGTTAACCGACTTGAGCCTTATTCTTTCTGATGAAACTAAAAAAGGAACACCTCCCACTCATATCCTTGGCGATGAACCAGAGCATGATTGGTGTTATTACTTTGAGAAAGCCGAGTTAGCCAGGCAAAATAAGGATTACACAAAAGTTGTCACCCTGTTCAACGAAATAAACCAAAAGGGTTTATCTTCTAATAATGGCAGCGAGTATTATCCATTCATTGATGCATTAGCTCGCATGGGTAATTGGGAAGAGGCTTCAAACGAGACACTCAAGCGGTTGTCCCCATCGAGTCATGCCTTGAAAAGGGGTTTATGTTATTTATGGCAAAAACTAGCCTCTGATTTCCCGAACGAAAAAATTCCCGCACAGGTGATTTCAAAAATAAATTGCCCTAAAATAAATCATTAGCATCACAAAAATTTATTAAAATGTCATAAAGGCAGGTTTTTTTCAACGTTGGTGAAATGCTCTATGGAATACTTGTCCCTCTCCCAATTTAAAAAAACAGTGAGTGCGCAGGGGCTCGAACCCTGAACCAATGGCTTAAAAGGCCACTGCTCTACCATTGAGCTACGCACCCTGTTTTGCGGATTGCATTCTATCATTATCTCGTATACACGTCAATTCTTCGTATGTTATTAAATAACAGGAACAAGGGATAAGTGAGTAGCGAATGGCATAAAATCTTCTGGGCAATTTAAAAAACACCTTATTACCTTAATAAGACAATTTCGAAGGGTGGGCAGGTTCTTATTGCCCAACAAACTGTAAAGCTCTCTTGGCATCCAAATAATTTGGATTCTCAGCCAGCGCCTTTTGAAATTCGATGACCGCCTCGTTGATCTTCCCGTTACGGTAAAGCGCCCAGCCATGCCACAATAACGCTTCCTCTGAGGTAGGCGTGCGCTGCAAAGCATATTTTGTCAGTGCTAGCAGGTCTTCGTTGCGGCCGGCATGGAAATAAGCAAAAAATGGACCAAACTGGTAGCGTAGCATCCGCTGCGGCAAGCCAATCTGGCGAGCCTGATCGAACGCTTTCGCTGCCTCATCATAGCGCTCAAACCACACCAAACCGCTGCCTAAGTTGAACCAGGAAAATGCATTATTACTATCAGTTTGGGTCTCTTGCATGGATTTTTCCAAGGCATGCTGCCGGTTTGTATCAACATCCCATTCTTTTCCCAGAATTGATATAACCGTCGATTCCTTGTCGGGTGGATAAACTAAAAGGTAAACGCGGTTAAAGGATTGCCAGTATTCATCCAGGCGCTGGTAGGAAACTTGCTGGTTAGAACCGTAATAGCTATCCTGGCTGATGAAGAACTGTTCCGAATCATCATACCCAGTCAGCAGATTATAATGCGCTGCCCATAAATCGTCGTTAGGCCAATAAGGTGATTCAAAGTAAAACGTCTCCTCGATCATCACCGGAATACCCGCTGCAATAAATTTTTTCAACAGTAAAATATCCCCACCAACCCGGTATTCAGCGTTAAGCCAGCCGGTATAATTCCTTACATAATAAGCCAGTTCGTCGATGTTCACGTTACGGTCATGGCGCTGCGGTTTAAGGATGTTGGCAATCTCAAGCTGATTGCCCGTCCAGCCATAATAGCGCAGGTACATCGTCAGCGCGGCAGGACCACAATTATTGATATCCTGTCTTTCCCATTGCGGAGCATTCAGCTTCATTGCCTGCGGTAAAGACACCATAGTTGGCGTACTGACCAACCTGGTGATTGTCACTGTAAGGGCGGGTATGATTTTTTTTGCAGTTTTAGTAGCGGTTGGCTGCGGATGAGAAGTAATCGCTACAGCAGGCGGCGGTAGGGGTGTGGGCATTTTCCCCGCTGGATGAATTATGCCGCGCAAATATGTAGCGGCAAAATCCACCCGCCAGGAAAGCCGCTGATTCACATAATGTATTTGATAAATCCCACAGGCTATGACAGATAAAATTACTATAAGCAGCAATGCAACGATAAGATTCCGTTTCCACATGGCGAGTATTGTAACATCAGAAAAGAAGACAGGTCATTAGTGATTATATGATCGTTGAATAAGTGTCGGGTATCAAATGCCAAGTGACTTGCGGCTTGTTCCCTGAATTCAGACAACAGAGCATGGGTTACTAGGCACCAACAGCTAATAGCTGATAGCCGAAAGCTTCTTTTGTTATAATTTATGATATGAAATATCACATTTTGACAGAAGGCTGCCAGATGAATGTGGCTGATTCCCAGCGCATCTCGTCTACTTTAGAACGCTTGGGGTATTTACCTGCCGCCAGACTGCAGGATGCCGATGTGGTTGTTTTAAACACCTGCGTGGTGCGTCAAAGCGCTGAGGATAAAGCATTAAGCTGGCTGCACGCTCTGCGCCCATTGAAACAACAGCATCCCGGCATCGTGATTAACTTAATGGGATGTCTGGTGGGGATAAAAGGATCGGAAAAACTAAAACAACGCTTTCCCTTTGTGGATGTATTCTCAGCTCCCTCAGACCCCGAACCTTTGGTGGCATATCTAACTCAAAATGAAAGCCAGATATTGGAACAAAAAGAGCTGCAACAACGTCTCAATATACAGGATGGCGGTTTTCTACTGCCATTGAATGAACGCGGAAAATTAGTGTCTGCCTATGTGCCAGTGGTCTTGGGTTGTTCACATGCCTGTACATTTTGTGTCATCACTTACCGGCGGGGCGCAGAACACAGCCGCCCAGCAGCAGAAATCATCGCCGAAGTCCGCTCCCTGGTTCAACAAGGGGTACGTGAGGTAACATTACTTGGGCAGATTGTCGACCGCTATGGCAAAGACATCCCCGAAGGTCCCAACCTGGCAGGCCTACTGCGCCGTTTACATCAAATCGACGGGTTGGAACGCATCCGCTTCCTCACCTCACACCCCGGGTATTTAAACAGCGATTTGTTAGATGTTGTCGCTGAGTTACCCAAGGTCATGCCTCACATCGAAGTGCCTGTACAGGCAGGAGACAACGAAGTGTTAGAAGACATGAGACGCGGTTACACAGTGGAAGATTATTATCGACTGGTGGAAAATATCCGTTCGACCCTGCAAAATAAAACGCCGGGCGTATCGATTGCTACCGATATCATTGTCGGTTTTCCGGGTGAGAGTGAGGCGCAATTCTTGCATACTTATGATCTGTTGAAAGACCTTCGTTTAGATGTAGCCCACCTGGCGCGTTATTCACCCCGACCGGATACAGTTGCTTCCCGTCATCTTGCTGATGATGTGAGCGAACAGGAAAAGTGGCGCCGGTTTCGTCTGCTGGAGAGCCTTCAAGAAGGTATTGCAGGAGAAATCAATGCTGCATATCTACATAGCCAGGTAGAAGTGCTTTTTGAAGAAAACGTGCGCGGCAGATGGAAAGGACGGACCCCTACAAACAAACTGGTCTTTGTTGAGAGCGAAGAAAACCTGCTTGGACAAATCCGGTCCGTACAAATTTCATGGACGGGCCCATGGTCTATGCAAGCAATTTTGATTTAAAACCTGTTGCAAAAACTTACGACTCGTTGTAAACTTTGAAGATGGTTATGGATGAAAGAGGAAAGAGGATACTATGACTACTAAAAACACTCGTCCGATTGCAATCCTGTCTATTGCGGTAATTCTACTAAGCGCCTGTAATCTACCAGGCACTACCGTGATTGCTCCACCCACATCAATTCCTCCAGATGTGATTTATACTGCCGCCGCACAAACCCTGGCAGCTCAGCTTACCGAAAATGCCCCTCCTCCCGGGCAGCCGACCGATACACCTGTTGTTGAAACACCCATAATCGAGGCAACAAATACTCCGCTGATCTCTCCAACATTCACCGAGGCGCCATATACAGCCACACCTGAGTTCACCAACACCCCAATCTTTACCCCGACCAGTTCCAACCCCATGATCACTGCCAGCATGCCCACCAACTGCCGCACTGGCACCAGCAAAGATTACCCGCGTGTCGGCTCATTGGTACCTGGGCAAGTTGCAGAGGTTGTAGGACGCAA
>JAAZNS010000360.1 GCA_012798185.1 Chloroflexota bacterium
AAGTTTTTGGTGAGTAAGAAAATCGATGATATCCCGCAAAACCAACCAACAAAACCAACACCAGCGCAGCCATGCCATACACCATGAAAACATAACTGATTAATGACATCTTCGCCCGTAGCTTTCTGCCGATTAGCATATAACAAGCTGCCATGATAGCGCCGATCACCGCCAAAATATCGCCCCAAAATGCTTTCCCGCTGGCAAATTCTGTTAATGAAGGGCATGAAAGAGTGAACCCCTGAGATTGACATAAATCACTCAACCCGATAATCACCCCCCCGAACAAGGCGATGGCTATTCCCCCCAAAACCAAACGGGAAATTGGTTCCTTAATCGTAAACGGGGATAGTATAGCAACCCATAAAGGGATGGTTGTTACAAAAACTGCTGAACTGGCAACGGTTGTATATTCGAGTGATGTGATCCAAACGGCAAAATGCATTGCCAGAAATATTCCGGAAAATAACGCCAACCCTAATTCCCGCACGGATAATTGGCGAAGTTCCTGATGGTATTTAATTAAGGCAATAGGAGAAATTAATAAAGTCGCAACTGATAAACGATATGCCGCAATTACTAATGAGGGCGCTTCTTCTTGAGCAAATCGAATAAATATAGAAGCGGTTGATACTGCCAAAACACCAAAGGCTAATCCTAACCATGGCGGGATGGATGATCGCTCAGGATTAGTTCTCATGACGCAGGTTTTTTAATATGCCAAATGACCTTTCCAATGATTGCATGCTTGCTGATAGCACCAAAATGACGGCTGTCAATACTTTGCTCATGATTACCAGTTACAAATATTTTATCCCCTTGTTCCAAAACTGCATCAACTTTTTTTATCAATTGCCCGTAAACAGGATGCTCAAATACAACAATATCACCCGCTTTGGCATTGAATAAAAAACAGGGGATTTTGGCAATTAGCACAAAATCCCCATCATTATACTCTGGTGACAGGCTGTTGCCCGTAACTTTTATCACACCCAGGATCATAAATTAGGGTAAACAAATTCGAGTGCAGGTCCATATGGCGCTTTGGCGCGTTTGGTGGTTAGTCCCTTGGTTTCCCAAAAAATCTCGGCAAATTGATTGATCGCTTCAACAAACTGGACTGCCGATTCTCGATCTACGGTTTGCCGGACTTTCGAACCAAGCTGCATGATTTTATGAACAAGAGCGGGGATTTCTGGATGTTTTTCAAGATGAGGCGCTTTGATATAATCGCCCCAAATTACTCGGATGTCGTGTTTTGCTTTTTCGGCGTGTTCTTCCTTGATCGCCACATAGCGCGAAAGTGAATTGACATATTCTGAATTATGCTCGGTGTGTTTATTTTCAAGATCGGTAATCAAGTCAATCATCCTGACTGTTGTCAAAGCAGCAATTTGAGCTGTTATCGGGTCGTAGATGCCGCAGGGAATATCACAGTGTGCTTTGGCGGTATTGAACTTTAATTTTTTATCAAGGATATGAAATAATCGGTAAATCATGATCGCCTCCATTAGGTATTGTTGATTTATAGTAACTGCACAGCCAGCCCGAGTAGGTTTTAATTAAAAGTCCACTAGTGCCTGAGCAATTACAATTGAAATAAAAACTTGCATTAATTTTTCTGACAAAAATAATAATAATTATAAAGACCTTATTTGTCAAGTTTTGGCAGAGCAAATTAATAAAACTCCAACAATTCATCATGAAAATCATGAGAAACCGAAACAATTTTATTACCTGCTTCGGCGCACTTTTCTCCTTATTGGGGGAGCATCCAAAGGAGACCCTTTTGGACCAACAGCACGATAAACAAACGCATAAATCGACATTAATATCGCAAAACCCACAAATGCTAATACCAAGGTTATCAATAAATTTGCTCCCAAATAGGGAACCCGCCAATTTACAAATGGTATTGTGACCGTTCGTGCAAATTCCCTGGGAATTGGAATCCAGCCTTTTTTTGCATCCAACTGCACCAGCAGATAGGCGCCGGCGTATGACATGAGCGGAATAAGAATCATCATGATACATCCTATTCCGCGCCAAATTGGGTGAACTCGCCAGGGCCTTGGTTTCTCCGAAGGACGTCGGCTATAGAGCGTGTATTTTGACATCGGTCACCTCGTTTTGCGCTGCCCGTTCTATTGCAGAGACAATGGCATAATAACCTGTACAGCGACATAAATTGCCAGTTATGGCTTGCTTAATCTGCTCTCGTGATGGATTGGGATTTTCTTCCAATAATTTCACTGCCGACATAATAAAGCCGGGAGTGCAATAGCCGCATTGTACGGCGCCTTCATCGATAAACGCCTGCTGCACCGGATGAAGTTTTTCTTCATCCGCTATTCCCTCAATGGTAACAATATCAGCTTGATGGGCGCGTGGCGCAGGCACCAGACAGCTCATCACTGCCAAACCGTCCATAAAAACAGTGCAGGCGCCGCATTCACCCTCTGCACAGCCTTCTTTAGTACCAGTCATTTGCGCCTCCTCGCGGATCAAGCGCAGCAATGTTTTATCAGCACCTTGATTAAAATTAAAATCCTGCCCATTGATGCGAGTAGAGATGCCCGCAGCATTTCCATTATGCCGGCTGGTTTTATCTAAAGGCGGTGTGACGCAATTACCTTTATGCCCCCAAAGTAATATGGGCTCAACAGGAAATACAGCACGTTCTTCGTTTTGCTTTAAGGCAAATAAACCTCGAGATGTGCACACACGCACCATCTCAGCGCGGTAATCTGCCGGGCTGCGCAGGTCATCGATGGGTTTGGCTGCCTGCATTGCTAATTCTGCAGCGTGAGAAATTATAGTCTCGTCTAAAATCTTACCTGCCAGAAAGGATTCAGCCTGTTTAGCATGAATGATGGTCGGCGCTACTGCTCCCAGGGTGATCATGGCTTGTGTAATGGGCGTTTGGTCAATCCCATCCTTCACATCCTCGTTAAATTTCAGAATCATAGCCACATTTACCAGGGAAATTGCCTGCGCCTGACGTAATCCCAATTTCATAAATGTACCCCGCTGGTTATTTTGCATGACCGGAAATGCGATATCGACTAGCATTTCATCCGGGCGCATCACAGTTTTTCGAACACCGGTATAAAAATCCTCCAAAGAAATGCAACGTTCGCCTTGCTTGGATGCCAGTGTAACTCTGGCGCCTAACGCCATGAGTGGAGAAATCGTATCATTGGCTGGCGAGGCGGTGATCAAGTTACCAGCCACTGTGCCTCGGTTGCGGATTTGCGGCGCACCCACCTGCCAGGCTGCCAACGCTAAGGGGAAAGCTCTTTCAACAATAAGTTTTGAAGCCACACAATGGTTATGGGTTACCATCGGTCCAATATGGATGATCTCATTTTCATCCAGGGTGATGCGGTTCAACCCTGGAATACGGGTAATGTCGATCAGCGTATCGATTCCGGTACGGACGCCGCGTTCCATTTCCAGGATCAAATCTGTCGCTCCGGCAACGATGCGGGCGCGTTCCCCCTGGTCAGCCAGAATATCTAAAGCCTCATCGATGGTTTTCACATTAAAGTACTCTTGCCACATTTTTACTCCTAAAGGGTATCATTCAAAAATTCCGGATGAGATTTCAACCAGGATTTTATTGCGTTTGTTATCTCGTAAAATCATGCAATTCAGAATTACAGGTTTCGCATAGTTCGTTTTCATCAACCTGATAATAAAAATGTACTAAACGGTTCCGATAACATTGGAAAATCGCTTCACCAGAAAATGCCTTCCTAATCAAGATCAAGAATCGCTTCTAACGCATGTCTCAGATACAATTCAGCAGGATATCGATTTCGATTTTCCATAAATAATTTTATGGGATCTGATAATGGCAGGCAACGAATTTCCTCAACCATGCGTTCTACCCAGTCAAGACGTTCGAGAACTATTTGTTTTGAGAACAATCCAGAGGTCATTTTTATCTATCCAGGATCAATGAAAGTCTTTCTCTTTCAGGAAAAGCTAAATCACCAATGCAGCAAAGAATATGCAATTCATATCCATCCGCCAGGCATTCATCGCTGGCATAATTTAACTAATGATTGATAACCACTCAAATTACACCTTTTTATCGTTATCCATGATGAGATAATGTGCTCTCTCATTTCCTTTTATCGTACCAAGATATATCATCATAAACAAAAATCAACTTTCCAGCAAGCCTAAAACCACCGGTAACAGCTGCTTTTTTCGAGATACGACACCTTCTGCTAAACGGCTGCCATCAGGCAGCGGGGGGTAGGGAATATCCATCAGCTTTGGCGGCTCGTTAGTTAATAATAAACGACTAGATCCACGGACAACATCGGTAACCATCAATATAGCAAAATCCAAACCATTACGGTCACGTAGATCTTTCAGTGCAGCGGATAATTCCTGCCGGTGTTCGTCCAATTGTAATAGATCAGTTACCTCTACCTGAGCAATCGCAAAACGAAAGCCTCCCGCTTCGTAGAGCTTTAAGTCGCTATTGACAACTTCTTGGGGATTGCGCGCTGCTAATCCTGAACCTGCATTAAGCACCTGCTCGCCATAAGAATTTATAGTCAGATCTTCAATCGGGCTGCCTTTGGCTAACGCCCACCTGCCAAGCCTCTCAACCGCACTGCGGTCTCGATCAGTGGTGGTGGGAGAAGTTAACCTCAGTGTATCGGAAAGGCAGCCTGCCAGCAGCAACCCAGCGATAGGAGGCGGGGCACTTAACCCTGCTTCTTCGATACGCTCAGAAATTAGAGTGCTGGTGCTGCCTACAATATCAACGGTAAAGCGGATAGGAATATGGGTCGAGGCATTACCTAAACGGTGATGATCAAGCACTTCGAGCAATTCGGCTTCTTCTAACGAACCCAGCGCCTGCCCGGGTTCGTTATGATCAACTAAAATAAGCTTCAAACGGGGTGGATTAAGCGCGTCCCGTTGACGGCATACTCCTACATAATAGCCTTGTTCGTTCACCACTAAAAAATCATCGCCTTCCTGCCGTAAAATTCTGCTAAGCGAATCACGAATGCGTCCTCCCAGTTGAAAACGCGCCGCTTGGGTGTCACATGCATCCCGGCAGGGCATTTCCAAAATTTCTGCAAGCCTCATTTCCTGACGGCGGGGATGATTGCCTACCATATGGCTGATGAAACCGAAAAGGCTGGCGCCGGTGACCAATCCATAAGGTGTACCATCGGCGTTAACCACCGGTGCCACACCCCAAGTGCGATTGGCTATTGTCCAGGCATCCCGCAAAGGCCGGTCAGGCGCAGCAGTATCCAGCCTGCGAACCACGGCTTCAAAACGCGGAGAGGCATCGTTCAACAATAACGGGCTTTCCAGACCCAGTTTCCGTAAAACCCAAATGGATTGCGGGTTAAGCGATCCCGCTCTGGCTGCCTGAGCGTCTGTGCCATCCCGTTCGCGTAGCAGCCAGGCATAACCCATTGCCGCAGCAATCGAGTCGGTGTCGGGGTTTACATGACCAATAACATAAATTCTTCCCATTTACTTTTTCTCGGGAAAGTAAATCCTATTTATTGGGGGAAAAACGTTTTTCCAGATAAGCCTCTTATTATGATCGTCTCAAATAATATTATATTTTATCGTGCATTTTCAATTTGTTCCGTAAATGATCGATCACTACTCGCCGATTGGTTTCTTCATCCAGGTAATACCAGCTCTGCCATCCGTTGCTGGGCGCGTTATGAAGCGCGGTTGCAACCCGATGAATCGATCCTTCAATGTCGCCGCAGCGCAAATAACCATTCGCCAGGATGACCGCTGTTGGTTCATCCTTTCCTTCGAAAAATAAGAGCTGCCCCGGTTTAAGGTAATTACATTCCAATAATCTGCCAAATGGAAAGCGTTGAAACGTGTCTCTTGGTTTTTTAGAGATAAAAATATCTTCTGAATATGGTGCTGCGATTGTTGATTCAATTCGCTGCCGGGCAGCTTGAATATAATCCGGATTGCTCTCGATACCAATCCAGCAGCGGTGAAGCCGTTTTGCCACCACACCCGTTGTCCCGCTGCCAAAGAAGGGATCGAGCACTACATCGCCCGGATTAGTGCTGGCAGAGATCACCCGGTATAATAAAGCTTCAGGTTTTTGGGTAGGGTGAACTTTCATCCCATTGTTCTTGACCCGTTCTTTGCCGGTACACAACGGCAGCAGCCAATCACTGCGCATCTGCAGGTCGTCGTTCAGAGCTTTCATAAATTGGTGATTGAAGGTATAGCGGGCACCTTTTTTCTTTTGCGCCCAGATCAGGGTTTCATGCGCATTGGTAAAACGTACCCCGCGAAAATTAGGCATGGGGTTGGTCTTTACCCATATGATATCATTCAACACCCAAAAACCAAGATCCTGGATGATCACGCCAACCCGAAATATATTATGATATGTGCCAATCACCCATAATGTACCGGTATCTTTCAATAC
>JAAZNS010000361.1 GCA_012798185.1 Chloroflexota bacterium
ACAGGTTCGAATTTATCGCTCATAGTTTGATCTCCTCAATCGCTCTGTGATGTTTGAAAACCAGATTGTGGTTTTCATCATCGCATTACGACTGTACAACCTCCAGCTGTTTGACGTTCAGCATCAGTAAGCCATCGATCTGTGCTAAAACCTGTTCATTGCTGAACCCAGTCCCGGATATGGCGCCTGCGGGGCAGGCTGCTACACATGTACCGCAACCCTGGCATAATGCAGGATTGATCTCTGAAACCATTCGATCTTCGTGGAATAAAATGGCGCTAAAGGGGCACATGTTGTTGCAAATTCGGCAGCCGGAACATTTATCCTGATCGACCGTGGCGCGAATGGGTTCCATAGAAACTTCTTTTTGCTGGATTTTACCCAAAACACGCGCCGCAGCGGCTGCGCCTTGCGCCACACTAGCCGGAATATCTTTTGGACCTTGGGCGCAACCGGCAATGAGAATACCTTCTGTCATTGTGGCGACCGGGTCGAGCTTTGGATGGCGTTCGATCAACCAACCATCTGAACTGCAGGATAGGCCAAACAATCGAGCGACCTCTTTATGATCGTGACGAGGTTCCAAACCAGCCGAAAGAATGACCATGTCGACCGGTAATCGTCGTTGTTTGCCCACAAGGGTATCTTCAACCTGGACGATGAGCTTGCCTTCTTCTTCGGGGCAGCAGGATGCATCCGTGACTTCGGCAACTTTTCCGCGAATAAAGTGCGTGCCTTCTTCCAGCAACCTTTGATAGAACTCATCATAAGATTTTGCTGCCGTTCGGATGTCGATGTAGCAGTTATATACCTCTGCGCCTGTTCGTTCGTGCACCAGGTGAGCAAATTTCAAACTCTGCATACAACAAATAGCTGAGCAGTAATTGTTGTAGTTTTTATCTCGGCTACCCACGCAGTGGATTATTGCCACTGCTTTTGGCACGGTAACGCCATCCCGCAGCGTGACCTTACCCCCGGTTGGACCTGCGGCATTGGTCAGGCGTTCGAATTCAAGGCTGGTGAAAACGTTTGCCAGACGACCATAGCCATAGTTAGGGATACGACGGGCGTCAAATAATTCCCAACCGGTTGCCAATATGATCTGACCAACATCGAATTTGAGGATCTCTTCTTGTTGGTTAAAATCGATAGCATTGGTGGGGCAGAATTTCTCGCATGCCTTGCAAGTACCTTTTTGGAAGTAGGTGCAATTTTCGCGATCGATAACCGGGTATTTTGGAACAGCCTGAGGGAAGGGCGTGTATACGACTTTACGATTCCCTAATCCGGCTTCGAAGACATCGTCGATTACTTTTTTCGGGCATTTTTCCTGGCAAATTCCACAACCGGTGCATAATTCGGTATTTACATAGCGTGGTTTTTGTTTCACGGTTACCTGGAAATTACCGATATAGCCATCAACGCTGGTAACCTCTGCCCAGGTGAGTAAGGTAATATTGGGATGAGTCCCTGCCAAAACCATTTTCGGGGTGAGAATACAGGCAGAACAATCCAGGGTGGGGAAGGTTTTATCGAATTGCGCCATATGCCCACCAATGGAAGGCTCTCTTTCCACCAAAATTACCGGATAGCCTGCATCGGCAATTTCCAACGCAGCCTGAATACCGGCAATACCGCCACCGACAACCATGGTTGCTGGATGGATGGGGACTTTTAGGGGTTCAAGAGGTTCATGCCAGCGAATACGTTCAACACCGCCGGAAACTATGGCTTTGGATTTTTCAGTACCAACGGCTTTATCCGTATGAATCCAGGAGCATTGCTCACGAATCGATACCAATTCGCATAGGTAAGGGTTTAATCCGGCATTTTTACACGCCGTTCGAAAAGTGGCTTCGTGTAGGTGAGGGGAACAAGCGGCAACGACAACACGATTCAACCCAAGCTCTTGGATATCTTTCTGGATCAATTCTTGTCCGAGGCTGGAGCACATGAATTTGTAATCGCGAGCAACGACAACACCGCGGTCTTTCAGCGCTTCACCTGCCCATTTTGCGACAGCCTCTACGTCAACTGTTCCGGCAATATTGCTGCCGCAATGGCAAACATAAACGCCGATACGTGATTCTTGAGGATTAATATTGTTGCTCATTGGTTCGCCTCCTCTGTTTTAATTGCATTTGATTTTGCTTTTTTAAGGGGCTGTGGCATGGGCAAACCAGAAGGTTTCTTCACCGGTTTAGCGGTTGCTTGCGGTTCAGGTGTACTAACACCGATGCGGCTCATTGCTTCCCGAGCGCTAACAAATTCTGATCCAAAACCCAATTTCTCAACTTTTTCCCCAAAGGCAACACCCATAAGTTGGGTAAAGAAAAGAACCGGCATTTTGAAGTTAGTCTTATAGTAACCATTCATTTGATCTTGAAACGCATCCAAGTTCATCTGGCACATCGGGCAAACAGTGACAATGAGGTCTGCTTTATACCTATCAGCCGCAGCTATTAAGCGATAGATCATTTCAAAGGCTGTGCTTGGCCCGATTTGTGTCATATGACCGCCACAACAATGTGTTTTTAACGGGAAATCGATAACCTCTGCGCCTAAGGCTGCAAGCAGGTTATCCAATTCATCAGGATGTTCGGAATCTGAATAACGCTTTTCATAATCAGGACGAGGAAGCATACAACCTAAATAAGGGGCAACTCGTAACCCTGACAATGGTTTAACGACTTTCTCTTTTACTTTATCCAGACCCACTTCATTTACAATAACATCCAGCAAGTGTCGAACAGCAACGGTGCCGGCTGTATAATGTAAATCTCCGGCGGCTAACGCCTCATTGATCTTTTTATCCAATGACTTATCCTCTTGCATATAATGATCTGCCTTAGATAAGTTCAAGTAACAGGCTGAGCAAGGTGCAATAACTGTTTTGGTGCCATTGGCTTGTTTTTCTGCAAGGGCAAGATTACGCGAAATCAACGCATAGGCTGGGATAATATCTAATGAAAGATACTCCGTGGCGCCACAACAGTTCCAATCATCAATTTCTTTCAAACTGATATCAAGTGGTTTACAGATCGCCATCATCGATTCGTAATATGCTTTGGCGCTGCTTTCCATCGAACAACCGGGATATAAGAGGTATTCGCTCATGCTGCCTCCAGTTCTTTAGCTCGCTGAAGAATTTTTTTCAACTGGTTCATTCCTTTGATACGCTTTGGCGGTAAAGGCGACATACCTTTTTTGGTCAACATACCCAAAGCCATCGGAGTCATGTTCGGTAGGCGAGTAATAAAATGTTTAATATTATGTAAACCAGCCAAGCCAATCTCAAAACCGCGCCCGAAGTTCTCGACCATCATGATGAAAGTTTTTGAAAAATCGGCTGCTGTTGGATTGTACATATTGGCTTCGATTGACATATTTTTCAACGTATACATAATATCGGTAATGTGAATATCTTGTGGGCAACGCACAGTGCAGAAATAACAGGAGACGCACATCCAGGGTGTGTTGCTTTTTAGGACTTCTTTCCGCATCCCCGCACGAACCATTGCAAAGATCGATCGCGGTGTATGGTCCATAGCGCTGGCTGAGGGGCAGGAGCCTCCACAAGTGCCGCACTGTATACAATAAATTAACCGCGAATCTCCTGGCGTTGCTGCCATGACTTCTTCTACAAAAGAAGATTTCGTCATGGTTTTAGATTTTTGAGCCAAATCGGTCGTAGACAAAGGGACCCTCCTTACATCTTGTAATAATTGTTAAAAAAGTGTTGATAAGTCTCTCGATTTTTCTTTAAAACCTTATATATAAAATTCATTGAGTTGTGTTTTATTAAATTAATATATAAGAAAACCCCTCCATTTGAATAATGAGATGATTATCAAGGGTTTCATATGCATAGCAGCCTCGATGTATTAATTTTGTTTTTACTTCTTGTATTATGAGTAAGAAGAGTAGAGTTGTACAGTAACAATATGCACGCTCGTGTTGTGACGAACGTTACAAGAAACATTGCATCATCTTTTATATTAATTTTGAAAAAATATTTATATATTTGATGGTAAATGAGCGAATTTAATCATGCTTTCGGAATAATATATAATCTAAATGGCGCTGCCACAGTTTGGACATTTATTTTTTGCAGTTGTTACAACAAATCCGCAATTTTTACAGGTAATCGGCTGG
>JAAZNS010000362.1 GCA_012798185.1 Chloroflexota bacterium
CTATTTATATTGCCGATCATGCAACCTTATCCGACCCAAGGCTAATCCGCCATTTGATCGACACTGCCGAGGCATTGGGAATACCCTGCCAGATACGCCAACCGGGAGGGGGCGGTACCGACGCCGGCGCGATTCATATCCAGCGCTCCGGCATACCCAGCGTTAGTTTATCGGTGCCTGGCAGATATATGCATACAGCTAACACTCTTATTAAAATTTCCGACTGGGAAAACACTTTTCGTTTAGCGCTTGCAGCAATCGAAGGGTTGAGACCAGAACTGCTGTTATCGGAGCGTTAAGAGGAAATTCGACCTTAACGATCATTAATCGTAACGAGGAAAACCATGAAGTCACTAATAAAGAAATTAACCGCAATTACCGGTCCTTCAGGTTATGAAACCAATATCCGGCAGGTTATCCGCCAAGAGATTGAACCGATCGCCGCGAAAAACGAATGGCAAATTCGAGTGGATGCCCTGGGAAATTTGATCATCAGCACTCCTCCCCCAAAATCGGACGGCGCCAAAATAATGCTGGTCGCGCATATGGACGAAATAGGCCTCATGGTTACCCATGTGGATGACAACGGTTTTGCTCGCTTTACCACGATTGGTGGTGTGAGACCGTTGAATTGTGTTGGCGGTCATGTTCGCTTTCTCAACGGCGCTGCAGGTGTAATTGGACAAGAAAATATCAACCAGCCGAATATTGCTCCCACTATCGAGCAGATGTTCATAGATTTAGGCTTCACAAGCAAAACAGAAATGCCCATTAAGGTTGGTGATGTAGCAGCTTTTGAACGACCAGCGATCGATCTGGGTAAGCGTATGGTAGCAAAAGCGATGGATGATCGAGTTGGAGTAGCGGTGATGATTGAAGCGATGCGCCGAATAAAATCAACCGTAAATCAGATTTTTTTCGTTTTCAGTGCTCAAGAAGAAGTGGGTGTTCGCGGGGCAACGACGGCAGCTTTTGGTATCGAACCGGATATTGGCTTGGCGATGGATGTCACCCGAACTGGGGATACGCCAAAAGGGGTGAAAATGGAAGTGTGGCTGGGAAAAGGACCTGCGATCAAAGTGCGTGACAGCGGCATGCTGGCAGATCCGCGTGTTGTGGATATCATGGTTAGCACTTCTAATCAGTTAAAGATACCATATCAGATGGAAGTTCTCGAATCGGGCGGAACTGATGCGCGAGCCATTCAGCTCAGCAGAGCTGGGGTCCCGGCTGGATGCCTCTCGATCCCTTGCCGTTACATCCATTCCCCATCGGAAATGATCGATATAGATGATGTTAATCACACCTTGCGTCTGATAACAGCGCTTTTACAAAAACCAATCTCATTTTGATATGAATAAGCTCATCCGAATTATTATCTGTATTGGGTTATTTACCCTTGCGGGTTGTCAGCTTACCTCCCACCTGCAGGTTACTCCCGTGATTCCTACAAAGGTGAAAACTCCTACGATGGGAAGTTTTCTAAAACCAACGCCTACATCAAGCACAACTACCCTGCGCATTTGGTTACCGCCGCAATTTGCGCCAAATTCTAATACCTCAAGCGGGTTGATATTACAGAAAAGATTAGAAGAATTTACTACCCGGCGGCCTGGCGTGGAAATCGAGATTCGCCAAAAATCAGAAGAGGGGGCCGCCAGTTTAATCAATTCGCTGGTGGCAACTAGTGCAGCTGCTCAGGAGGCATTACCAGACCTGATCGCCCTGCCCCAAACGCAGCTTCAAGTTGCTGTCTTGAAAGGAGTCCTTCATCCTTACGATGGTTTAACGGATGTGATCGATGACGATGATTGGTTTGAGTACGCCCGTCAGCTTGGCCGTCTCCAAAATAGTACTTTTGGATTGCCTTTTGCTGGTGATGGGTTAATATTGGTTTATCGCTCGGATATTGAAACACCGCCGATTTCATATACAGATTTCTTCTCGGGAACAAATTCTTTGATTTTTCCTGCCGGTGACCCAAAAGGATTGTACCCTTTTGCTCTTTACTTGGCTTCCGGCGGCAGCATCTATGACGAAAAGGGGAAAGTTACGATTAGTGCAGATCCATTGATCAGCACGCTATCTTTTTTCGATCAAGCAATCGATAATCATTTATTGCCTTCTTGGATCACCCAAATCCAAAATGAAGAACAGGGCTTAAAGGCACTCGATGAAAATCGAGTGAAAATGGCTGTTACATGGATTTCCCAGTATAACAATCATCATAATGGTAATTATTTAGTCACGACAATACCAACTCAAGATGGAAAGCCGTTTACCTTAGCTACCGGCTGGGTTTGGGCGTTAGCCAACCCTCACCGAGGTGACCAAGCGCTCGTGGTTGAATTAGCTGAATATCTATCGGATGCAGAATTCCAGGCAAAATGGAATTTAACCAGCGGTTACCTTCCAACTCGGAGAAGTGTTTTGGAAAGCTGGCAAGACCCTCAGCTTATTAATATTACTAACCAAATTACTGCTTCAGCCAATATTATTGCCGGAATTGATGATATTAATCGATTATCATCGATATTTTATAAGGCGACATTGAATGTTATTCAAGGGGAAAAGAATCCCGCCACCGCTGCGGAAGAAGCCATCGATAGCTTAAACCAGCCTTGATGAATCAGTTTGACGGATAAAACTGGCAGTGTTATTATCCTATAGACAAATCCAAGATGATAGATAATCCAGAATTAGATTCTCCAGCCAATGGAGAACTAGAATATCGACCACAAATAAAAGAAAACATTGAATATGAGGCGGGTGAACAAAAACCGCCCGATTATTTCTATGCAATTTGGGAATCACTTACCCGGATTGGGTTGGCTGAGATCGTTTTGCGTGCTACCACTCATGGCATCCTGATTGCATTAATTGTGGTGATCGTTTGGGTAATGGGGCAGTTATATGTGATCAATCCATTGCTGCTTCAAGGCGGTTCAGATTTTGCAATTACAATGCCAACCCCTTCACCGGAAGTAGAGTCACTTCAATTGGCTGGCTTTACAATAAGTGAATCCACGAATGGTATCACTCGTCAGGCGCAATCCCATACTACAATACCAACGCGACCGCGGGTTGATGTTATTACTTATACCGTTCAAACTGGCGATACTCTGTTCGATATAGCGGAAAAGTTTGGGCTCAAACCCGAGACACTTTTATGGGGAAACCAGCATATTCTGGCGGATAATCCCCACAACTTGAGGCCTGGACAGGAATTAGTTATATTACCGGTCAATGGTACCTATTACCGCTGGCAGGCTGGC
>JAAZNS010000363.1 GCA_012798185.1 Chloroflexota bacterium
ATGTTTTCTCAATATAGATATACTTCTACATTTTGACCAGCCAATAAACCAGTCTGATCAGCAGGAATGCATAAAAGGCCATCTGCTCTCGCCAGGTTAAAGATCAAATTACTCTTGAAGAAAATCGGTTTGGCAAGAATTCCATCATCTTGTTCCACCAGCTCGACCGGAATCCAATCTTCCCTGCCAGCTTGTGAAGGGATGTTCGCTGATAATCGGGCATAAATCACGGGTTTGGATAATCTTTGGATAATTCCACTCATCTTTCTTATGATGGGGTCGACTAATAACCAGCCAATAACCAAAGCGCTGATCGGATTTCCGGGAAGCCCAATCACCGGCTTCCCCCGACAGATACCAAAGATGGTGGGTTTACCAGGGCGAATATTGATACCATGAACAAGAACCCCTGGCGGACCCAATTGAGTTATGACTTTTGCCGTAAGGTCACGCATACTGGCTGATGAACCAGCAGTGATCAAAACCAAATCGCTTAATGCTAATGCCTCTTGTACTTTTTGATATAATGCTTCTTCTTTATCAGGAATAATCCCTAAAACCAAAGCCTCTGCCCCTGCATTTTGTACTAACCCTGCCAGGGAGTATGAATTAATATCTCTTACCTGACCAGGCTGAAGAATTTTCTCCGGCGGCACAATTTCATCGCCGGTGGAAATGATAGCAACTTTCAATTTTTGATAAACCGATACTGAGGTAAGCCCTAATGCCATCAACCCCCCTAACTCTGCCGGACGTAATACAGTTCCCGATTGAAGGACAACCTGTCCTGCTTCCACATCCTCCCCAGCCATAATGACATTCTCACCCACTGCCACCGCTCGCAATATCTCGACATCACTTTCTTTGATTATTTGGGTATATTCCAACATGACTACTGCGTCGATACCTACCGGCAGCATACCTCCGGTATGGATTAAAACACATTCGCCGGGATTTACCTCGTCTTGATAACTGCCGCCCATGGGTACTTCTCCAATGATCCTCAGGTAAGCCGGCGCAGATTCGCTGGCTCCAAAGGTATCTCTGGCTTTAACCGCATAGCCATCCACCGCTGAACGTGAAAAGGTCGGCAGGGGATGTGGGGCAATAACCGGGTGACTGATCACCCTTCCCAGTGCATCTTTAGTTGAAACTATTTCTTCGCTGGGTTTGAATGAGATTGCTTCTGACAGTTTATTTAATGCCTGGGAAGGAAGTAATAAATTCAGGAATTCTGGCATACGATCACTCTCGTGTCTTATTGAAAAGGTAAAAAGAAATGAGCATTGGCAATTTTATCAATGAATCCAATACGAATATACTAACAAATATACGATTGCATAAGAAAACACAATCCAGGATATCTTCAGAGAAGACCAGTTTGGTTTTGCACCAATGCTGATCCGTTTCATTTGCCAAATCTGGAAAATACCCAAAGGCAGCGTAAGGAAAACCGGCAGACCGATAAAGGCTGGCAGATGAAAAATCATGGCAATCGCAAGCAGCAAATACGTACATAAAATTAGCAGATTATGCAAAATCATTGCTCTCTGCCAGCCCATGCGGATTATCAGCTTTCGTTTATTATTTTTAAGGTCATTGCTGTATGCAGGAAATTCAAAAGCAATAATCATCGCCAACAACAAAGGCATCAGCGGGAAAGTGGTCATTGCAACTAAACGATGCAATTCTTCAGTCTGCAGTACAAAAGATAAGGCGGGAATAAGATTAGCGAATAATATCGCAATCAACAATTCACCATACCCCGAATAGGCTAACCGGAAGGGAGGTAAAGAAAAGAATATCATCCCCAAGAATGCCATAATCATTAATATGCTTGTTGTCAGCGTTAACCGATTCGTTTGCATAAGCAAAATCGAAATCGAACCCGCAGCAGCCAAACAGGTAAAACCAGTTACCACGCGTATCAGCGCATTCGTTTTTTCATCAGTGACCGATCGATAATTATTAGGTTTTTTATTATCATTGACTAATTGAGTTTTCTCGGGTTCAAAATAATCGAATAATGCTAGACCACCTATTTGGATGAGTAATATCCAGGCTAACCCATAAAAAAAGGTCAGCCAATGAATCGTCACTCCTAAATATTTCGCAATCCCGGCACCTAAGGAATAAAGGAAAACGGTACCTAATAAATACACAGGCCTGGCAAGCGAAAGAAATAAATAAATCCAATTCATAAGCATTCCGGTTTATGACCCGACGATAAAAATCATAATACCATTAAACCGTTCAACCAATTAATTATTTCGATTAATTGCATTTACTCAGCCAGCTTGGTGAAGTATCGGATTAATTTATAAAAGATTGGGACTGCCGAAAAATGCAATCCCAATCTTTGTCATATCAAAAATGAAGCGTAGATAAAAATCTATTTTTTGAAGAAATTGGAAACAAAGAACCAGACATTTGCCGGTCGTTCTGCTAAACGGCGGGTGAAATAGGGATACCACTGTGTGCCATAAGGTACGTAAATTCTCACCGGATATCCTGCAGCTGCCAGGTTTTCTTGCAAATCCCTGCGGATACCATAAAGCATTTGGAATTCCATGGCATTTTTGGGTAAACCAATGCTCGCGGCATAATTTCTACCAAATTCGATTCGTTTAGGATCATGGGTAGCTAAAGAAGGGAGTGGAGGGATTTTTCCATCATCACTAATGGTTGGGCAGGATGCTTCCAATGCTCTATCGAGCATCATCTTAGCCAGATTATCATAATTCGCATCCACATCACGCTTTAGCGGGAAAGCAATATCGGCAGGTTCTTTATATGCGCCTTTGCATAATCTTATCCGCGTGCAGTTTTTAATCAATTTTGCGACATCATCATGGCTGCGGAAAAGGTAAGCCTGAATTACCAAGCCCAGGCATGTAAATCCACACCGATGAACCATGTCGTTAAAGACTTCCAAAGTAGCATCTACCCAGGGCGAATCTTCCATATCGATACGGACAAAATTACCCGTATCGCGCGCATAAGTCATGATTTTTTCCAAATTTTCGATGCATAATTTTTTGTCTAAGGTTAAACCAATCTGGCTTAATTTAATGGAAACATTGGATCTACCCCCCGATTTATTTATGACCTCAATAATTTCAATAATATCTTGCGTGGCTTGACGCGCCTCATCGGGATTAGTCGTGTTTTCCCCCAGGTGGTCTAAGGTTGCA
>JAAZNS010000364.1 GCA_012798185.1 Chloroflexota bacterium
ACTCATACCCACCAGAATGATCTGCTTCTTTTCGCAAATAACAGGCTGCATCACTCTCTCACACCCTCTCTTTTGTCTTCATTTTACCCCTGGTTCCGGAAGAAAAAACCAGAACCAGGAGCGCGGGTAATTAACTGACATCCACCTCATTTTCTGCGAAGAAAGCATCCGCTTCTTCCATCCATTCCGGCCACTCTTTCATCCAATCCGCCACCCTGAAATCTCTTACTCGATCGGAGGATGGAATATAGGGTTTCAGATCAAGGACAGGTGTACCGTCGAACGCATCGATCCATGGAAGGGTGATGATCCCCTGCTCCATATCGATATTCAGGATCGGCATGGTAGTAATACCGATCGGATTGGGGCGGCAATCACTGCGGCAGGCATAAACTCCCGCCTTTGTACCTTTCGCATAAGGAAGTGGTACGGTCAGAACGCTGCGATCTTCAGGATTATCGTGCTGGTCAGCCCACCAGAATATGATCACATGGCTGAAATCAGCCAATTTGTCAAGCCCTTCCACGAAGGGTGGAAGGATTTTTATTTCGAATTGCCCCTTCTGCTCATCACTCTGCACGAATCCAATTGGATGGATTTCAAATGCTGAATTTTTCTCATTTTTACTTGTCATTAGATTGATCTCCTTTTTCATTGAGGATATCCGGTATTACCCATTACCGCCTGATCTAAATTGCGTTGTTTTGAGGAATTTTCTACAAAAGAGATCGTTGAATTGATGAAAATTGCGCCCGGG
Organism: Chloroflexota bacterium; assembly: GCA_012798185.1. Lineage (GTDB taxonomy): Bacteria > Chloroflexota > Anaerolineae > Anaerolineales > UBA4823 > JAAZNS01. The sequence goes on from JAAZNS010000364.1 coordinate 758, forward strand.
AAAATAAATATGATGGGTGGATTGTACCAACCCACCCATCATACAGTTTATTCACATTTTCAGATTTCAATTCTCCTATTAAACAAATATCAATCTGAAAGAATTTTATCGATTCTATCCAAGACTTCTGTTGTTAATTTTTCGCCTTGATTGATTGCAGACAAATTTTCTTTTAAATGTTCCATTTTGCTTGCTCCGGTGATAACAGTGGTTAACTCTGGGAGACGCAGCAACCAGGCTAAGGCTAATTGTGCTGTAGACAAGCCCAAATCCATACTAATTTGAGCAAGAGCTTTCACTTTGGAAATGACTTTTGGTGTCAAGCGTCCACGTCTAAATGCATAATCATCATGGGCAAGTAAACTATTTTCTGGAATACCATTATTATAAGCACCAGATAAAACTCCCATAAATAAAGGGCTAAATGTGAATAATCCAAGATTTTGTTCGCGGCAGATATCCAATCTTTCTTTTTCAACTTCTTCCCGAGTTAGCATTGAATAACGTGCTTGTTCTACTACTGGGGGAATTAAATTTGCATTGTTTGCATAGCGAATTGCATCAATAATTTGATAGGGTTCCCACATTGAAGTTCCCCAATAGAGAATCTTGCCTTGCTTAATTAGGATGTTCATGGTTTGGACGACATCCTCAACAGCCGTATCTGGATCAAAACGATGGCAGAAATAGATATCAATATATTCAAGGTCCAATCTTTTTAATGAAGCGTGAATTGACTCAGTAATATGCTTACGGGAAAGCCCGCGTCCATTAACACCCTGCATTGTAGGGAAAAAAACCTTACTCGATATTAAATATGCTTCACGAGGTAATCCTTTAACTGCTTTACCTAATGATATTTCTGCTTTTCCATTAGAATAATTGTCGGCGGTATCGAAAAAATTTACGCCTTGATCAAAAGCTTCGCGCAAGATTTTTGTGGATGCCTTGTCATCTAAAAAATCTCCAAAGTTAACATAACTTCCAAGTGAGAGTTCACTCACTTTTAATCCGGTCTTTCCAAGATTGCGATAGTTCATCGTTCCTCCATTTTTTTTGTTATTTTGATAGAATATCCTTTACCGCATCAACGATCTGCGCTTCTGTGGGAAAAACGCTAGCTTCAAGAGCCTGGCTAAACGGTACAGGTACATCCCTAGAGGTTAAGCGCACAACAGGAGCTTCTAAAGAGCTAAAAGTGGTTTCGCAAGTACGTGCGACTAATTCAGCAGCAAAGCCACTAGTGTGAGGTCCCTGGTTTATTACTAACAGCCGGTGAGTTTTCTTAATGGATCTAGTAATTGTTTCAATATCCAAAGGTACCAATGTACGAACATCAACGACTTCGATATCAACACCCTCCTGAGCTAATTTCTCTGATGCGGACAATGCACTAACAACCATGCTTGAGGTGGCTACAATGGTTAAATCCTTTCCTACACGTTTAATGTCCGATCTGCCAATTGGAACAAGATATTCGTCTTCAGGCACCAGACCTTTATTGGACCACATATTTTTGTTTTCAATGAAAATAACAGGATTGTTGCTGCGGATTGCTGATTTTAAAAGTCCCTTGGCATCATAGGGTGTTGCGGGCATGATTGTGATAAGCCCAGGAATTTGAGTAAACAAAGCTTCGAGACTCTGAGAATGCTGTGCAGCATTCCCTCTTCCAGCCCCACAGTGAGTTCTAATCACTAAAGGAACACTAGCATGCCCACCAAACATATAGGAAGCTTTAGCCGCTTGATTAACAACAGCATCCATGGCAAGCAGAATGAAGTCAGTATATGTCATATCAACTATTGGTCTTAAACCGGTTAGGGCAGCACCTACTCCCAAGCCAGTGAATCCTTCCTCGGAAAGAGGTGTATTGACAAGCCGCTTACTATCGAATTCGTCTCTGAATCTTTGAGGAACTGTCCTCTTCACATCCTCACCCATTATAAAAACATTCGTATCACGAATCATTTCCTCATACATCGCTTCGTAAATAGCTTCTCTAAATTTAATAATTCTTTCTGGCATAGTTGCATTACCTTAATCCCTTCTAATTTGAGTAAATGTCCTTCATCAAAGATTCTGGTTCTGGCAAAGGACTCTCTTCAGCATATTTCACGGTGTTTATGATTGATTCATCAATTGATTTAGTAATAGATTCCAATTCTTGGATCGAAAGAATTTCCTCTTTTATAAGATGGTTTTTCATTCGCATTATTGGATCATGTCTCTCATCTTTCCAAATTTCGAGTTCACCAGGTCGCCGGTAAGATACTGGATCTCCCATGTGGTGACCATAAATTCGATATGTATTCGCCACGATGAAAGCTGGTCCTTCTCCTTTTCGTACTCTTTTGACTATTTCACAAGTCTTTTCATAAACCTCAAGTACATTATTGCCATCAACTTCAATTCCCCTAAAACCAAAAGGTTCGGTGCGTTTTGTGAGATCCTGATCTGGATAATAATCTTCTGAATAACTCACTTGCTGAAATTGATTGCGTTCGCATACATAAATTACCGGGAGTTTCCACATAGCTGCCATGTTCGCAGATTCGTAAAATACACCTTGGTTTATCGCTCCATCACCAAAAAAGCAAACTGCCACGCGTTCGTTCTGAAGATATTTACATGTAAATGCTGCACCGGTAGCAAGGCTTATACCCCCGCCAACAATACCGTTGGCACCCAAAATTCCACTATCAAAATCAGCAATATGCATTGAACCGCCCTTGCCCTTGCAATAACCATCCGTAC
>JAAZNS010000365.1 GCA_012798185.1 Chloroflexota bacterium
GAGAAAGGTATGCTTGGCGTGTCTGGCCTGAAGTCGATTTCGAAAAGATGAAACATGCCGCTGAGCTTATTAGAGGCAGACACGATTTTGCAGCTTTCGGCACACCACCAGCTGCTCACGGAAATACTATCCGCAATGTCATCGACAGCTCATGGCGTTTGTGGAAAGATGCTATGGACCAGGAATGGCTGGTTTTTGATATAACCGCGGATGCTTTCCTCTTTCGAATGGTTCGCCGTTTGGTAAGCTTTTTTATCTCGATCGGGCAAGGAAAACACGAGGAGAATGAAATTGAACCTTTGTTGGTTTCACCGCCAGCTTCCCCTATTCAGGGATTGGCACCAGCAAGAGGACTGATATTATTTGAAATTACTTATCCATCCTGAAATGATGATACAGGTTGTAAGTGGAGATAGAAAACGTGGAAAAAACATATTATCCAAAAGAAAATGATATTAAACAGGAATGGGTGTTGGTGGATGCCAGCAACCAAAACCTGGGTAGATTAGCTACAAAAATTGCCAGTATATTATTAGGTAAAAACCAGCCTGATTTTACGCCTGGCGTAGATACCGGTGATTATGTTGTTGTGATAAATGCATCTCAGGTGCAGGTTACCGGCAAGAAATTGGATGAAAAGTTCTACTATCATCATTCGAATTACCCCAGCGGGTTAAAAGCGATAAGCCTTCGACAACAGCTGGAGCGCCATCCTGACCGCGTCATCGAAGCAGCAGTTTGGGGGATGCTTCCCCATAATAAATTTGGAAAACAGCTGATCAAAAAGCTAAAAGTATATCCTGGTATGGAACATCCTCACGCGGCGCAATCCCCCAAACCGCTTGAGTAGGAGTTGAAATTATGAGTACACATTATTATGAAGGAATAGGCAGACGCAAAGAGAGCACTGCTCGAGTCCGTATCATGTCGGGAACGGGACAATTAATCGTCAATGAGAAGCCGGGTGAATTATTTTTCTCACGCGTAGGCGACCTCGAAAAGGCATTAGCGCCGCTTGAGGCAATCGGTGAGAACCTGAAAAGCTTCGATATAAGTGTTCGCGTCATGGGAGGGGGGGTGACCGGGCAGAGAGATTCGATTAAATTAGGTTTAGCACGCGCCCTTACATTGATGAATCCCGATTTGCGCAGCACACTCCGTAAAGGTGGTTTTCTCTCCCGGGATCCACGGGTAAAAGAACGCAAGAAACCTGGATTAAAACGCGCCCGCAAAGCCCCTACTTACACCAAACGTTAGGCTGTCGATTTATCAAGCTGGTGTAAAACCGGCTTATGGTTGAATACGGAGACACAGAACTCGCTTTGGGTATTTTTCTTACCCTCACAAGAAGCGAATTCTGTGTTTTTTTGATCACAATTTCCTAATTAGAAAGTTAACCGAAAAATGGCAAAAGTAAGGCAGCCGTCTCCAAAGATTATCATTTTAGGACTTGGTCCAGGCAGAGCAGATTTGCTGACGCGCCAAGCATGGGAACTGATAACCCATGCCAATGAGATATATTTGCGAACAAAACAACATCCCATAATTAGTGAGCTGCCTCAAGATGTCAGCATTCATTCTTTTGATGATTTGTATAAAACCGGTGAAAATTTCGAACAAGTGTATGCTCAAATAGTCGATAAAATCGTAAATTTGGGCAAGCGAAAGCAAGGGGTTATCTATGCTGTTCCGGGAAGTCCCTTTGTTGCTGAAGCAACCACACCTGTCATTATTGAACGCGCCGGCAGGGAAGGGATAGCGGTGCAAGTGGTAGAAGGGTTAAGTTTCCTCGAACCTGTGCTTTCGGCAATCGGTATTGATCCCATTCCGCAAATGGCGCTCATCGATGCTTTTGATTTATCAATAAAACATGTGCCATCATTTCCACCCCATATGCCGGTAATTATTGCCCAAATTTATTCGCAGCAAATTGCCTCGGAGGTGAAATTAACCTTAACTTCGGTTTATCCAGATGAGCACCCTGTGAAGCTAGTGCACGCTGCTGGTAATGAAGATGAAATGGTAGAAACATGTCGATTATTCGAAATCGACCGCAGTAAACATATCAGGCTACTATCCTGCCTCTATTTACCCCCGCTTGATGAACGCTCGTCTTTTGAGGCATTTCAAGAAGTTGTTGCACATCTGCGTGCGCCTGATGGCTGCCCTTGGGATAAAGAACAAACCCATCTTAGCCTCCGCCCATTTTTACTCGAAGAGACCTATGAAGTGTTAGAAGCATTAGATGCCAATAATAGTGCTGACCTGTGCGAAGAATTAGGTGATTTGTTACTGCAGATATATCTGCATGCACAAATTGCATCCGAAGAAGGTGAATTTACTCTGGCAGATGTTTTGCGAAATATCCATACCAAAATCGTTAACCGCCATCCGCATGTTTTTGGTGATGTTAAGATCAGTGATGCGCAGGGTGTGTTGCGCCATTGGGAAAAATTGAAGGCTATTGAAAGAACTGAAAACGGTAAAAAAGAAAACGGTTTATTATCCAGCATTGCCCAAGCGCTGCCAGCGCTAAGCCAGGCGCAGGAAATTCAAAGACGTGCTGCCCGAGTCGGATTCGATTGGAAAGATATCGATGGTGTATGGAAAAAGTTGGATGAAGAATTAAGCGAAGTCCATCGTGCTAACTCACCCGATGAAATCGCCCATGAAATCGGCGATCTACTTTTTACTATTGTTAATCTGGCACGATGGTATCAGGTGGATGCTGAAAGTGTCTTGAGAGAGACAAATGCCCGCTTCCGGCAGCGGTTTGCCAAGATGGAAACAGCAGCGAAAGATGGAAAGTTTGAATTGGCTGAATTATCGATTGAAGAGCTGGATGTATTGTGGCAAGCGGCAAAATAAATTCAGGATTTCCAGCGGGCATATATTGCCAGAGATAATAACCTGCCGGCGCTTTTTTCTTTCAGCGCCAGCTCTCCAGCTGATATCTGCCCGCCAAGATTTTTGAGTGCATTTTCCAAGGCATAATACAAGCTCAACGATGATGCCTGGATTGCATAAGCCGTGACAACGATGAAGAGGGGATTTGTACTGAGCACATTGATGCATTCTTGCATCAAAACAGAGAATAATTCAAAAAACTCCCATACTTCCCCCTTGGGACCTCGCCCAAATTTTGGCGGATCTAAAATAATACCCTCATATCGATTGCCGCGGCGGACTTCTCTGCGTAGGAATTTGATTGCATCATCGACAATCCAGCGGATTGGGGATTTTTCTAATTTGGATAGTTCTTGGTTGGAACGTGCCAGGGAAATTGATTTTTTGGAGGCATCGACATGGGTTACCTGTGCACCGGCAGAGGCAGCTGAAAGAGTTGCCAATCCGGTATAGCCGAATAAATTCAGAACATGCACCGGTTTTTTATTCTGTGCAAGGTTATCTTTAATCCAATCCCAGTGCACAGCTTGCTCAGGAAAAACACCCATATGACGAGAGCCGCCGGCAAAAGCCTGGAATTTTAATCCCTTATATGACATTTTCCAGGGATTTTCGCGCAAAGGCTGATTAAATTTCCATACCCCGCCGCTTTCCTGACCGGTCGGCTGGAAAATTCCCTGCGACGTCTGCCAGAATTTTTCTTCCAGAGCCGGCTTCCATACAGCCTGAGGGGCAGGGCGGATAAACTGATAATTTCCATAGCGTTCGAGTTTTTGCCCGTTGCCGCTATCTAACAGTTCGAAATCTTCCCAATCTTGTGGATATAAAATCGAAATTACTGGAGGGGTTGAAGAAAGCGAAGTAATCATTTATCGAAATTAATAAATATATGTCAGAATGCACAGGATATGCAGGAATTACGGTGTATCTGTTTAATCCTGTGC
>JAAZNS010000366.1 GCA_012798185.1 Chloroflexota bacterium
AACCAGTAGTAATAATCTGGGTCAGGAAAGCTTGTAGAATCCATCCATTGCATGAGATCGATTTCGCCCTTGGCAGCTGGTCCATTCTGATCATAACTAGCAAAAAATACATCTCCATCGTAGCTAAGCAATTCAACTTTAATACCCACTTTTGCTAAATCTTGCTGAATAACTGCCTGGCAATCTTGCCGTAACTCCTGGATGGTAGTTCCATATGTCATCACCAAATCAACCCCATCTTTTTCGCGAACACCATCACCGTTTGAATCGATCCAACCAGCTTCATCCAATAACTTCTTTGCAGCTTCTGGATCGTATGGATAATTTTCCAGGGGCGGGGTGTTATAAAATGGCAAAGAATCCCAATAGCTGGCAGGAACATAGGTTTTCCCAAGCAGTATATCCCTTACGATAGCTTCACGATCGATGGACATAATGATTGCTTTACGAACATTGACATCATCGACCGCAATACTGCCTTTTTCAGCATTGATTACAGGAAATATCCCTTCGCTATAGCCAGATGGTTCTGTTATTATTGTTAACCCTGCTTCTTCTAATTTAGGTGTATCGTTCCAGGCAATAAATGTCCCAATTTCGCCATCACCTGCCAGCAATGCGGCTACCTGTGAAGAGTCATCTGGTACAAACCTGATAAATATTTCATCAATAATTGGAGGTGTTCCCCAATATGTATCGCTTTTTACAAATCGTGCAAAGCTGCCAGATTCCCATTCATCAAGAATATAGGGACCAAATCCTACTGTCGGATTTAGGTTCCATTCAGCGTTGTTCAGTGTTCCATCTTTTTCATAAACTGGTCTCAAAATATGTTCTGGAATAATTCCCTTCCAGAAAGTTGCCTGCCATGGAGCAAAAGGAGCTTCGAAATTCATTACCACGGTATAATCATCAGGAGCTTCCATGCTTAATACCTGGTCGTAAGGATATGCAGAAGCTACTGCATTATTGGGATCGATCGCCATCTCATAAGTAAATATGAAATCTTTTGATGTCAGTGGTTCACCATCTGACCACTTCATATCTTTTCTTAATTTTAAAGTAATTGTTTTATTATCTTCGGATATTCCACCATTTTCAACACTGGGAATTTCAGTAACCATATACGGGTATGCTTCATTCTCTTGATCGAATTGCCAAGCCCAGCCATTCCAAAATTGCTGCGTTACAATTGAGAACCACATATTAGTATAAAGCGGATTTAGTGTATCGAATTCTTGTGTAAATATTATTGTGAGTACTTTTTTCGATTCTGGCGTTGTTTGTGATACTTCCGTAGGATTTGCTACTTCGACAACTTGTTGTTGTCCCCCGCTACCGCATCCGGTAAGTATAAAACTTATTATCAAGATAATTGACCCCATAAAAATAATCCTTCGATCTTTATACATAGCGTCTCCTTATTCCTCTTCTTCTGTTCGTTATTCGACGGATTTCTATAAGACGATAATTATACGAAGTATCGAAATTAAATAATCACCTCCCTTCATGATTTATAAAGAATATATATTCGTTTTTTTTCTTTCTTGGTTTATCCGTTGTTTTCACGATGATTTATCGCAATTATTCACTCTTGATAATATCGTAATATTATATATTTATATTGAAATTAGTAAAGTGATTTAAGATTGAAAAATCAAATGATTTATCATTATGTTTTTATTATTGAATATTATAAAATGAACACCTAAATGTCTATGCGCATTTTATTATTTTTGTAATCTTTAATCTTGGATTATGATACAAGTACGTTTATTATCTACATTTGTTCGAAGTTACCTTTTTTCAATGTTTGAGCAGTTTTTGCCAATTTTTCCTAATTGTTATTTCATTTTCTATCAATTTTTTCAATATTCCACATTGCCTATTCAAGACTTGAAGGATAAAATTATATGTATACAATTTGAATAATAGGAGCATTGGACATGTCAAACGAACTTCAATCAAAACTCGCCCAAAGCCTTATCGATGGCGATCCCGATGCTTGTTTTGAATATACCAAACAAGCTCTCCAATCCGGAATGGAACCCATGGCAATAATCAGGGATGGATTAATGCCCGGTATGAATGTAGTTGGAGATAAATTTTCCAGTGGTGAATATTTTCTTCCCGATTTGATCATCGCTGCTGACGGAATGCAGAAAGCAATGGAATTACTCGAACCGGAATTGCGTGCTCGCCAACAATCTGTCGAATCTGCCGGTACAGTAGTGCTTGGCACAGTTAAAGGTGACATCCATGAAATTGGCAAGTCGTTAGTTGGCACGATGTTGTCTGCAAATGGATTTAAGGTTATCGATTTAGGTGTCGATGTGCCAACCGAATCCTTTGTTGCTAAAGTAAAAGAAACCGGCGCCAACATTCTTGGACTATCCGCATTATTGACCACAACAATGACGATACAACGCGAAATCATCGAAGCCCTTGTCGAAGCAGGTGTCCGCAACAAAGTAAAAGTAATGGTTGGGGGCGCACCAGTTACTCGAAGCTGGGCAGACGAAATTAAAGCAGATGGATATGCTGAAGATGCAATGGGTGCAGTTCAAGTAGCCAGACAATTGGTAGCTAATTAACCAAGAACAGTTTTCCGAGAGCAGTTATCCTTGACGCACCTGTGGTTGTATAGTAAACTACGGGTCGCCAGGTCCCGTGGTGTAGCGGCCAAACATGCGGCCCTGTCAAGGCCGAGATCGCGGGTTCAAATCCCGTCGGGACCGCCTTTTATCTAAAAAAATCCTGAGCATAATATTTGTCCCAGGATTTTTTCATTTCTACTAATCTACGTATTCTTTAAAAATCTGATGTTTTATTAATATTGCTATATACCTGTTATTTTATTAATTATGGTTTTCGTGCTATCATATGTTTAGTAATAATATTAGCTTTCTATCATAATAATTGACAGCGTGCTTATGAATTAGGGTGTTTTTTGGGTCATTTGAATTCCTTGGACGTATCGAGGAATGCACAATGTCTATAAAAATTGTTACAGATAGTACATGCGACCTTCCTTATGAATTTATCGCAAAATATGATATTACAATAATTCCATTAATAATTCATATTGGCTTCAACAGTTTCTTAGATGGTATCGAATTATCGAAAGATATCTTCTATAAAAATCTCCTACATTATTCAAATTTTCCGACTACATCACCTCCTGGTATCGATACTTTTCGGTTAACTTACGAAAAATTATTCAAAGAAGGGGCTACCTATATCATCTCAATTCATATTTCTAATAAAATGAGTGCAACAGTTGACATTGCCAAACGCGCAGCGATTCTAATGGGGCATTCTCCAATTAATGTGATTGATTCCCGCCAGGTAAGCCTTGGAACAGGATTTCTTGTGCAATCTGCTGCCGAAATGGCGAACTGCGGGATACCACTAAAGGAAATATTATCTAACTTAGAAGATCAGATATCTCGAACGCGTGTTTTTGTTGCATTAAGTTCGCTTGAATTTTTACGCCGAAGTGGTCGTGTAAATGGATTGACTGCAGGTTTAGGTAATCTCCTTAAAATCAAACCAATCATAAAAATGTATAATGGCATTCCCGCTATTGAAAGTATTCAATCCAAAGAACGAGCTATATCTAGAATTTTACAATTGCTGGAAGATTTAGCTCCTTTCGAAAAACTCGCGCTTGTGCATTCCCATGCCCCAGTCGAAATACCCAGTTTATTATTAAAAACTAAACCATATTTTCCCGCCGATAGAAACATCGTAGCTGAAATTACCCCGGTAATCGGCGCACATATTGGACCAGGCGCAATAGGATTTGCGGCTATATCGAGTAAATAATTATATCGAGTTATAATCATCAAAAAACTCGAAATAAATTGAACCAAAAATATTATCGTTTCTTCCTCATTTTTGCTTTTTCACTTTCATGGATTTTGGGGGATACAATCAAAATTCCAGCAGAACAACCATGGCGGAATCTCTCTCCCGGCATAGATTTTCAGATATTTGAATTGCCTGATCCAAACCAAGTTTTTGTTACCCGAATGGATAGAAGCAATAAAAATGTAACCATCGAAACCGGATTGGCATACGACAAATTAGCATATGGAAGAGAAACTGTTCGAGAAATCGTTCGAAGAAACGATGACACATTGGGATATTGGGGGGAAAAATGGGGAGTCAGAAAAAAAGTTATCGCTGCAATAAACGGATATTATTTCGATCAGGATACAGGCACTCCCTGGAGAGGGCAAGCTCAATCCGCATGGTATATCAAACGCTTCGACAACTTCCAAAATGGAAGTGGGATTGTCTGGAAATTAAACGGCGAAATATTTATCGGCGGTTGTATTTCGCATCCGCCCGCAAAGCAAACCATTTCTTTTGAAAATGATCAATCTCAGAAATTCAATGGAATAAACCAGGAGCGAGGTAAAGATCAACTGATTATCTACACCTCCCATTATAGCGATACGACCGGTACAGATAACAGTGGTGTTGAAGTATTAGTAGAAATGGATAAACCCCTCTTGATAGGATCTAATTCAACCGGAACTTCTGGAACAATAAAACAAATTTTCGATCATCGAGGTTCCTCAACGATTCCGTTTAATGCCATTATATTATCAGCTTCAGGTACTGCAAGAGATAAACTAATTTCTAATGTAAAAATTGGTCAAAAGATTTCAATCTCACAACAAATATCGCATTTTGAGTCCGATTGCAGAACACCCAATCCTGATAACTGGTCAAATGCTTATACTGCAATCGGTGGAGATTTTATATTTCTAAAAACCGGTGAAATTCAATACTTCGATATTGGCTCGGCTAATGTAAGAGCACCAAGGACAGCAGTTGCATATAATGATGAATATATCTATTTTATTGTCGTCGATGGCCGTGATCCAGATAATAGCGTTGGTATGTCTATGAGGGAGTTAGCTGAATTTTCAAAAACTTATCTTGACGCAAGATGGGGAATTTCAGAAGATAGTGGCGGCTCTTCGACAATGGTCATCAATGGCGAGGTTGTAAATAACACTTATTGCAATTTCAACGATTGTACGCAGCTTCCCCAAACAAATGAACCCGGAAATGGTACCTCATCGAATACATCTACAGGCTATCAGACCATATCTGAAAGTTTTGTCGGAAACGCTTTGATGATGGTCAAAGTCTATCCACCAATAATATCAAAAACATTTACAGAAAAAAATATCGTCATCACAAATTCAGAAACTCAATTATATTCTGGTCCCGGCATAAATTATACCCAAATAGCATCAATACCTAAATTCGCCAATCTAAGAATCTTACCATCCTATAATGATCTTGATGGTATTTACGCACAAGGCTCATTTTGGTGGTATGTAGAATATCAAGGACATCAGGGATGGATATCTGAAAACAACCTCATTTATGGAATTGTACCCGCCAATTTCATTTTTAAACCATTTTTTTTCGATAATAGAAAAAGATAATCGTTATTTGCTGCTCTACAGCTTTTCTATCGCAGCCAAGCAATTTAATTATTTGCTGTCAAGCTTTGGTTCTCGCATTCTATACTGAATTTTTCGAGAAAATAATTAATCCGTGGTATTTCACTCTCAATTTCTGCAATTAATTGTTGTGCATCAGTTAAATTGCCCTCTTTGGTTTGATATTCCAATTTTTGCGCCAATTCGACTATCTTTTCTGCATTGAAATTTAAAGCCATCCCTTTTAAGCTGTGCGCAAGCCTGTGCAGTACTTTTACATCAGCTTCGTTTTGCGCTTTTTTAAATTCTATTATTCTATCTGCAATATTCTCAACGAATTCGCTTAGCATAGTTTTGAAAAATCCTAAATCATTATTAAACCTGGGCAGCGCCTCGATAAGATTAATTGGTGAAGATCCATTTTCGTTAATAGCGCAACGTTCAGCCAGCTGATGTATTAATTCATCATTTTCCATATATTCAATATGATTTTCTTTTTCGTATGTTGGTGGTATATCGAGATTATCTGATCCGATTATACTTTTTCCCGCATCAAGTTTAATATTCCATTCATCGATTGCTTCAGAAAAAACCGGTGCATCTTGATCATTGGGATTTTGGTTTATAACCATTGGCTTGATTTGTTTTTTGGGTTCTTCTATCCATTCTTGATTAGGTATACACCACCTATCAATAATCTTGAATAATTCTTCTGGCTGAATTGGCTTCGAGATATAATCATTCATTCCGGCTTCGATACATTTTTCACGATCTCCACTCATGGCGTGGGCTGTCATTGCAATAATGGGTGTTTTTCCTTTAAAACCTTCCATTTCCCGAATTCTATGGGTAGTTTCAAAGCCGTCCATTTCGGGCATTTGTACATCCATTAAGACCAAACTATAATGATCTTTATGCATCGCATCAATCGCTTGCAATCCATTTTCAACTGTCTTTACTTTATATCCTGTTTTTTCTAATAGTTTAACTGCAAGTTTTCGGTTTATAGGATTATCTTCAGCCAACAATATTGGAGAGAGCGTTGATTTATCATCCACTATTGAATGACGAGTGACCAAATTCGTTGTCTTTTCAAATTGGGTAAATTTACTTTGCCCAACAATAGCACGCAATGTTTCCATTAAATCGATTTTTCGAATTGGTTTTAATAAATAACCGGAACATCCGATCTCCTCACAAAATTTAGCATCGCCGCGTTGTCCTATAGAAGTTAACATAATAATTTTTACCGGTGCGATGCGTTTATCAGAAAAAATCTCTTTTGCCGTTTGTGCGCCATCCATTTCAGGCATTTGCATATCAATGAACACAATTTTTATAGGATTATCAGTATTTGATTGTCGTCTTAATAACTCAAGCCCTTCCTCACCACTTGCAGCAGTAATAACTTGACATCCAAAACTGGAAATCATTTTAGTAAGGATTATTCGATTGGTTGCATTATCATCTATGCATAATACATTTAAACCAATTAGTTCACTTAATGATGTTATAGGTTGCTCTTTCCAATTTACTTGTTTCTCAAATTTCACCGAGAACCAAAACGTACTTCCAACCCCAGGTTCGCTCTCTACACCAATTTCCCCTCCCATTAATTCAACTAGTTGTTTGGAAATCGATAAACCAAGCCCTGTTCCCCCATATTTTCGGGTAGTAGATCCATCCGCCTGAGTAAATCGCTTGAAGATTGCATTTTGCCTATCTTTTGGAATTCCAATGCCAGTATCCCGAACGAAAAATTTAACCTCTAAGGCATTTTCAGTTTCGGATACTGCATCCACATGAATAACAATTTCTCCCTTATGCGTGAATTTTATAGCATTACTAACTAAATTGATCAATATTTGGCGTAAACGACCCGGGTCGCCGCGTAATTTGGTCGGGATATTTTCTTGCAGCATACAAGCCATTTCTAAATTCTTATCGTATGCCTTTTGCGCCATCATCGCTGCTACCCCTTCGACAGTAGATCGCAAATCGAAATCTATTGTCTCCAATTCCAAACGCCGTGCTTCAATTTTTGAAAAATCAAGGATATCATTCAATAATGCTAATAAAGCATCAGCACTTTCAAGTGCAGTGTTCAAATAATCTCGTTGTTCTAAAGTCAACTCGGTCCCTAAAGCAAGTTCGATCATTCCAATGATACCATTCATAGGAGTGCGAATTTCATGGCTCATATTCGCCAAAAACTCACTTTTTGCCCGGTCAGCTTCTTCGGCTTCCAGGCGGGCGCGATATAACTCTGTTATATTGTTATACAATCCCAATACTCCCACCTGTTCGCCATCTACGATTACCGGTACTCCAAAAATCTCTACATCCAATAAAGATCCATCTTTTTTCTTTCGCTGCCCAATCCCATGAATTACTCTCCCTTTCATTACAGTTTTTGTATAGGCTATTGCTTCCGATTGAAATTCCTTACCTGCAATAAGAGTGTCCAAATCTTTACCAATTACTTCTTCTAAGGTGAATCCAAAGAGGGTTTCAAAAGCAGGATTACAGGAGGAAATTTTGTTATCTAATGCTATTGTAACCACAGCAATCGGACTGTTTTTTACCAACGCTTCAAAATATTGTTTTTGTCGTAATATTTCCAATTCCGCCATTCGTTGCTGTGTTACATCTCGAATAATATGGATTACTCCATGAGGATTTCCAGCTAAAACAATGGGATAATTCGAAACGCTAAACCACCCTTTTAAGCATGGAAATTGCATAATTCCAGAAAATTGAGATAATTCCAGTGTATGATGTTCGTCATCACCCCACAATACTGTAGAAATTTGTTTACCAATTACATCATTAAATGTTTTTCCTAATTCTTGGATCGTAGAACGATTACAACGGATTATCTTACCATTCAAATCTACAAGAATAATCATATCTACCACGGCATCAAAAGTGGCTTCCCATTCTTTTTTGCCGCGGCTTATGATCTCTTCAGCGCGTATTCTTTCCAAATTTTCTTCTCGTAACCTCTCGTTGGCATTGATTAATTCTTGAGTTCTTTGGGCTATTGTATGCTCGAATTCAATATATAACTGGTGTATATTATGCTCTTTCCGCCCTGCATAATAGAAAGTGAAACCTAATACGAGGGGAGCTGAATCAATAATCCACAAAAGTGGATTTTTGGCATGTTCCTTTATGATATTTCCAATTGATAACGTGTCCCCATTGAACAAGACTCCAATAATCGATGCATTTAAAATAGCGAATATTCCAAGGAAAATTCCTATCAATGTATAACGTATTGAAATCTTAGATAGCCATTCGACAATTCTTTTTATTCCCATGCCTAATATTTACCCTTTTCCTTTCAATCATTGTTCAGAAATTGTATAAATTATTAGATTAATTGGAATAAAAGATTAGTAAATAACCCCCAACAATAACATTAACAACTGCTTATGACCGAAACTGTTGAATTGGTACTGGAATCCCAGCTATCATAAAATAAACTTCGTCAGCTTTTTCAGCAACCCATTGATTCATTCTCCCCAGCAAATCGCGATATAGTCGACTAGTTAAATCGCCCGGCACAATGCCTAATCCAACTTCATTCGATACGATAATCCACAGAGAGCTGCTTTTATTAATCAATTTCATGAGGTTTAGATATTCTTTTCTGATTAGCTCTTTTATTTTTGTTTCATTTGGTTGATTTTCATTCATAGATTGCAATAAGATATTTGAAACTAGTAAAGTTAAACAATCTATTATGACAACATCACCAAACGCTCTTTTTTGGATTAATTTTTCACTAATATTCATTGGAGCCTCGATTGTTATCCAACTTGAAGGTCTAGCATTTTGGTGATTCCGAATTCTTTCTGCCATTTCATCATCCAGTGCTTCAGCTGTTGCAATAAATACAACTCTTGTGGATATTCTTTGAGCCAATTGTTGTGCAAAAGTAGATTTTCCGCTGCGTGCCCCTCCAGTGATGAATATCAGTTTTCCCATACCTGCTTACCTCTTATATAAATTTCATTGTCGCCATATATACTAATAGAACCCACACCTCAATGATTTCGTTTATTGCGCCATAATTATCCCCTGTTAATCCATTGATTTTTTTAACTAAATAATATGGAATTATCAATACGATAATCACAGAAAAAATAATTATAATCAATCCGATAGTGCCCGATATAAAAAAGATTATTATTATTGTAAAAATTGTTGCTACTGCTGCTTGTTTCCAATTAGTGAATTGTTTAATTGTGTAACCTAATCCTTCTTTTCTTGCATATGGAAAGATCACGATTGCCAAAGTCATTCCCCACCGGCTAATAATTGGCGCCAATAATAAAACTTTATCATCGATTAAAACACTCGCTTCCAGAGAAATATATTTAATCAAAATAATTAATATTCCCCCAATCAAAGCAAAAGCGCCAACTAGCTCGTCTTTCATAATTTTCAATCGTTCTTCAGGATTTTTACCGCCAAATACACCATCACATGTATCTAGCAAACCATCTAAATGTAATGCTCCGGAAATTCCCGACCAGAACATAATAACTAATGCTATTACAACCGTCGATGGAAACAACAGTGACAATATACTTTTTACGCTTAATAAAAGGAGCCCAATCACAGCTCCAATAATTGGATAAAAAGCTATCGACTTGCCAAGCTCTTGGGGAGAGAATAACCAGTTTCCATTAATAGGAAGAATTGTAAGAAAATTCAGTGCAGCAAACGCTGCGCGGCATTCTTGGTATAACCCATCCCATCTAGATATCGAATCTGGTGTTTTTTTATCCATTCTGCGATTTCTTTGAGACACCTGCTTCATCAAAAGTTGCCATTTCTTTTATTATTTTACAAGCTGCTTCGATTATTGGAAAACATAAAACCGCACCAGATCCTTCCCCTAATCGTAAGCCGAGATCTATTAACGGATTAAGTCCTAACCAATCAAGCATGATGCTATGTCCGGTTTCGGTCGATATATGTGAAGCGATAAGAAATTCCCGCACAACCGGCGCAATAACCACCGCAACCATAGCGGCTGCTGTTGATATAAAACCATCGATAACGATCGGTTTCCGATAAGCTGCTGCAGCCAATATAGCACCGGTCAATCCTGCAATCTCAAACCCGCCAATTTTACTTAAAATATCCAATCCATCTTCAGGGTCAGGTTTATTGACTAAAACTGCTTTCTTTATGGCATTTATTTTATTTTTTAATCCTAAATCCGATATCCCAGTACCACGACCTACAATTTGTTCAGCTGGTTTTTTAGTTAATAACATGGCAATAGCTGCTGAAGGAGTAGTATTTCCAATTCCCATTTCACCTGTTGCAAATATATCTACCCCTTTTTTAATTTCCGCAGTAATGATTTCCTCGCCTATTAAGATTGCTTCTTCCGCTTGTTTTCTACTCATGGCAGGTTCCCGGGCAATGTTTCCTGTTCCATGCGCAATTTTTTTGACGAGGAGGTTATCATAAGGTTCTATATCCATTTTTATACCCATATCAACGATTAAAACATGCGCGCCACATTGCCTTGCTAAAACATTTACTGCAGCTCCTCCTCTAAT
>JAAZNS010000367.1 GCA_012798185.1 Chloroflexota bacterium
CAACTTGACCCTTCTTGTATCACTAACACAAGCATATGAAACAATTGCATCCCATAGATAACATATTTAAAAAAATCTTAACAATAATATCTTATCTCACTATATATAGCGGGTCAATACAAGCTTATTTACAGTTTTGTTGTTTCAGAAACCCGCAATCAATAAAATAACCATTACTCGCTATGCTGGATAAAGGTATCGTGATTTTCTATTCCGTGAAATCATGATATACAAGTTTTGTCCTGCAATGACTCCCCATCCGATAGACCTGCTTTGTAAGCTTCCATATGAGATCAAAGCTGTAAATCTTTTTGGGTAGATTTTTTCTTCCCGCATGCAAAACAGGCACCCTGGATTCTCTCTTCCATAGCTTTCTCAAAAAAGCTTTTTAATTTTAATCCTGAAATTATAGAAAAGAAACGCCGTCACCAACTGAAAAAAGATAATCTGCAGATTGACAGTCTGCAGATTATCTTCTGAAAGAGGATTAGGGTGCGAACCACGGTCCACCGGGTAAAGAAAAATTTCAATATCTTAGCAGTTTTTATTCGCCTTGAATGGCGCCGCCAGTCATTCCCTGAACAATATACTTTTGAACAATCAATGCGAAGATCATCACAGGGAGAGTCGTCACCGTACCCACCGCGGCAATCTGCCCCCAAAACGTTCCTAGAGGAGTCATTAAACCGGGAATAGCCACCGGCATGGTGGCAGTTTGGCGTCCGGTGAGAATCAGGGCAAGCAGAAATTCATTCCAGGAATTGATCAAACAAAAAATACCCGTTGCAACCAGTCCGCCTTTTACTAACGGCAAAACAATCTTGGTGAAGGTACCAAATGGAGTACACCCATCCATTGTAGCGGCTTCATCCAGGGCAATAGGTACTTCCAGGAAAAAGCTTCGCATCATCCACACTGCAAAAGGCAAATTGAATGTGATGTGGCTGAGGACCACTGCGGCAAAATTATTGATCAGCTTCGCTTTGGAAAAAAGTATAAACAGCGGTACTGCTAATACAATCCCCGGTAGCAGACGAGCTGCCAGCAAGAAAAAAAGATAAAGGTTATTTCCCCGCGTGTGAAAACGAGTCAAACTGTAGGCAGCTGGAACCCCACCCAGCAGCGTAATGATCGTACTGGAAAGAGCTACGATTGTCGAATTGCGCAGGTTTTGAAGAAAACCTTTTTCATTGAAAGCAACTATGAAATTACTCCAAGTAGGATAAAAGAATATTTTTGGCGGAATGCTAAAAATATCCACCCGGTTTTTTAACGCAGTAAGGGCAAGCCAAACATATGGGATCAACATGGCAGCTAGGATTATTAACGCGATCAAAAAAATCAAACCGTTTTTTATTTCGCGCGCTCTAATGTTAATCATCGTTGAATTTCCCCGCGTTTTACTGTTATATAAAAATATAAAATTGCCGCAGCCATTGCTAGCGAAAACATGATCATTCCAAGGGTGGCGCCGTAACTGAGATCCCAATTCGAGAAGCTGACCCGATAGAGATACAAATCGGCTAATTCAGTAGCAGTTCCAGGACCGCCCCCAGTCAGAATATATACTTTATCGAATTCACGAATGGCTTCAGCAGCGCGGAATAGTACCGCAACGATTAATACTGGCCGAAGCATGGGCAGCATGACCATCCAAAAAGTCTGCCAGGCATTAGCACCGTCGATTTGCGCTGCTTCCAGGGGTTGTTCAGGAATGGCTTGCATGCCGGCGAGCATAATCAAGGCAATAAAAGGCATCCATTCCCAAACATCAATTGCCACCAAAGCTGCGAAAGCAGTCGATGGATTATTAAGTATGCCATCGCTGATCCGTATACCTATCAGCTGCATCAGGTAATTAAATAAACCAAACTGGGCGTTAAATATCAGGTTGAACATCAAACCAATAACCACCGGAGTCAATATCGTAGGAATGAGCAACAATGAAGTTAGTAAACGCCTGCCAAAGTGAATCGTGTTCAACAGATAAGCAAATGCAACACCAATGACGACTTCAATAAATACTGCTAAAAAGGTAAACAATCCGACTCGTCCAAGCGCAGCCCAAAAAGCTTCGTCACTTATAATTTTTTGATAATTTTCAAAGCCTATCCATTGTCCAGTTTTACCCGGAATGACCAGGCTGTAAGATTGAAACGTAAGTGTTAGACTATATCCAATAGGGAAAATAATGATCGCAGCCAATATAACGATCGATGGTAATAAAAATACTATGGCGATCTTAGTATTTCGAGAGAGATAAAATTGGGCTCGCCAGCTGTTGCTGGCTGGCGAACCCCGACTAGCACTAGACATTATTTGCATTATGACTCATTCAGCGGTAACAGGCAAGGCATCTTTTAGCGCTTCTTGTAACTGTTTCTGCGCTTCACTCAGCGCATCAGCAGGAGACACTTCTTTAACCATGACTCGTGAGAGCTGTTCTGAAAGAATATCAGAAATCTGACCCCATTGCGGGATGCGCGGGCGGATGCGTGATTCTTCCAAGCTGACCATGGTCTGCTTCCAATATGGCAATTTTTCATTTAACTCTTCATCTGAGAACGCTGAGATCGTAGCAGGTAAACCGCCTTTTTGAGAAAGCTGAAGTTGAATAGATTTGCTCAATGCCCATTTCATCATAAGCATGGCAGCGTCCTTATTTTGAGTGTCCACACTAATTGCATAGATCCAACTTCCTAGGTGTGCCACTTTCTTATCCCCTTCTTTGAGAGTGGGAATGCTGGCATACCCGATTTTCCCTTTCACCTTAGAGGCATTGGTGTCTTCCATTGATCCGGCTGTGTCTGCCCAGGTGATGGCTTGTGCGGCTGTCCCTTGTTGAAGCGCCGCGGTAACTTCGTCCCAGGTAGCACTGGTATAACCGGGAGGCGCAAAAGCGGTGAGCTCCAGCCAATATTCCAGAGATTTTATATTGGCATCAGAGTTCACCTGCAATTGACCAGAACTATCGAACAATCCCCCGCCGTAAGTCCAGGCATAATTGAACCACTCTAATACTGTGGCGATATGACGTTTTCCTGCCAAAGAGACACCATAAAAATCTTGGGTGAGCGTTTCTCCAGCCAGCGTATCACCGGCTTTTCTGGTGAAGAATTCGGCGATATCGCGGTATTGCTGCCAAGTGGTTGCCGGAGCTAGCGGATAACCGTATTTCTCCTGAAATGCGGCTTTCTCCTGCTCATTTTCCATTAGATCTTTTCGGTAGAACATCATCATAACCGCACTGTTCGAAGGCATGCCGTAGATTTTATCTTTCCACTTGGTTGAAGCTTCCCAAAGGCTGGGTATAAGATCATCAGTGGAAAAGTCGGGTACTGGCGCGGCATCTTTGCTCAATTCTTCATCCAATGGCATAATGTAACCATTCTCGGCAAAACTACCCAAATATTCGTAAGGCATCGAAATAATATCGTAGCCGCCCTTATGGGTGCTGAAATCTAAAACCACTTTTTGCACCAAACTATCATAAGGGGCTTCTTCAACATTAACGATAATGCCCGTCTTTTCAGTGAAATCTGGCAGCAACTCTTTGAGGATGGTGGTATTTAATGTCGCTTCAGCGATGAAGTTTAATGTCGTTCCTTCATATTCCTTAGACCAGCCACTTTCAGCAGTTGCTGCTTCGGTTTCTAAGCCGGTTTCAGGAACAGCCGGAGGCGTGGCAGACGGTGTGCAGGCAGTAAATGATGCTATTAATATGAGACTGATTAAGATCACCGCCCCCCGCTTTAGAACCTCTTGAATATCTTTTATATATGGCCATGATATTATATTCTTCATCTTTTCTCCTCAATTTCTGTCAATATTTGATCGAAAACCTCAAGTACATGATCCATCTGTTCTTGATTAATACATAAAGGTGGTTTGATTTTTACTACATTACCAATACCGCCATAACGGGTTGTTCCAAATATCACACCCTGGTCTAATCCGCGGCTATAGACTTGCAGCGCTTCGTGAGCAGCAGGTTCTTTAGTATTTCGGTCTCTTACTAATTCGATTCCGATATTCAAACCCGGTCCCCGTACATTACCAATTAATGGATGCCTCTTTTCAAATTCGTGTAACAGTTTTGTGGCATAAGCCCCCATTTTCTTACAGTTATCTAACAACTTGTCTTCTTTTAATACACGCAGTGCGGCTAAACCGGCTGCCAAGGAAACCGGGAATTGGCCAAAAGTCAGGGCATCATCGCCCGGCTCGAAACCAATAAGATCTTCGCGGGCAATGATTCCTGCCAGCGGAAATCCACCGCCAACCCCCTTGCCAAATATGATGATATCCGGTTCAACACCGTAATATTCCGCTGCCCACATGGTGCCGCATCTACCCATGCCAGTTTGTATCTCATCCCAAATCAACAGGACATTCTCTTCCGTACAGATTTCACGGACATAATGATAATATTCAGGAGGAAAATCCAATTGCGTGCCATTACCCTGAACCGGTTCCATTAAAAATGCAGCGGGTTTCCCGTTTACAGCATAGTGAATAGTATCCCTAAGGATATTAGCGCAGCGTCTTGCCATTTGTACTGGTTTCTCGCCAGGAAGAGCATAGCGATAATGATACGGATGAGGGATACGCACCACAGGCGGGAATAAACTGTTGAAGTCATTGTTGATATGCGGCCAGCTCCAGCCCATCGTCGCCAGTGATCTGCCATGATATCCATCATACAAGGTAATTAATGGTCCAGAATTCGGCCGATTTTTTACAGCGATTTTAACGGCCATTTCAACAGCCATACTGCCGTGCAGACAATACCCAACCCGCTTGAGTTTTCCTGGGGCTGATTGAGCTAATTCCTTGGAAAGCAGAAGTAAAGGCACCGAATCATAATTGGACCTTAAGTGCGTCAAGTTTTGCATTTGAGACCAAGCAGCCGCTAATATTCGGTCATCGGTAGCGCCAATATTATTCGACCATGCCTGCGAAGTACAATCGATGTATTCTTTCCCCGTTGAATCCCAAACCAGTGCACCCTTGGCACGGGTGAAGATCATCTGAACCGGTTCCGCACCGCTGGACCAGCCGCGGATTAACGCCCGGCGGCCGGCTTCGAGATCTGCCTCTGAATATGAAATTTCATTTTTTTGTGTGGGTCTGTTTTTGCTCAAATCTAATACTCTCCTTTATATAAAAAGGATGCCTTTTAGCAAAAATATAACAACAAGGCGTTAATAAAGTGTTTAACTTGGTGTTAAATTGTCAATATTTTGGGGTCTAATGTATGCTTTGCCGATAAAGTATAAAAAGTTTCTCTCAATTCAGTGGATGAAAATCGAGAAATAAGATCACCGATAATTTCATCTGCTCTTTTATATGATTGGTCTGCTTGATTACTTTGTCTGTCAGCCTGATAGATCTTACCGAGCATTTTATACATTTGCCAGATTTCTCCGGTCAAACCAATTTGATTGGCGATGGAAATGGCATCAAGAACGCTTTTCTCAGCCTCTTTGTATTCATTGATAGCATAGCTTAACGCTGCACAGCAAAGGTTGTATGAAACCAAATAGCGCAGGTTATTTCCTACCTTTTGCGAAAATTGGGAGATTTCCCAACGTGCCAGTTCATAATCTCCACTGTAGATCAAAGCACTTATTTCATATTGACGTTGAAGGTCCATAACAATCAGGGAAGCCGGCGTAGCGCCCCGGTTCTCGATCGCCTGATGTGCATATTGAATGGCTTCCTGCCAGCTTCCCCGTTTAACGGCGTTCATGCATAACTTGGATATCACATAAGCATAATAATTCTTCGATGGCAACTCTACAACAATTTCATAGGCTTCTAAAAATTGTTTTTGAGCTTCATCCAATTGATAAAGCGCCTGACATGCCAGCCCATATACATTTTTTGCAAAAAATAATAAAGCAGGATTAGGAGACTTGCTGGCTGATAAGACACTTTCTTTAGCGACATGATAGGCTTCTTCATATAACCCCACTTCGATTAACCCATTACCCAGGATCAAAGAACTCATTGCCCGAGTCCAGTCATTATTAATCAGCACACCGATCTCCAATGCCTGACGGGCTAATTGAATACCTTCCCTGAGCTTTCCCACATGCATATAACCCTCAGCTAACTGAGACATGCACGAAGCTTGCATTGCCTGAACACTCATGACCTCAGACGGTGATAAGCCTGCCCAAACATATTGTACTGGAAAGGGTTTATTAGGCACATCATGTATATTTATCTGTGTATATATTGGAAGAGCTTCTTCAAGCCTCATATTACACTCATCCCAACGACCGGCAAACGATAACGCATCTCCTAAGGCATATAATATCCGCGCCGATAATTCGGGAGCATCCAATTGTTTTGCAATTTCAAGCGCCCGTTCTCCATGCTGAATAGCCAAATCGGGCAGCCAGGAAAATGTTGCCATTTGCGTTAGATTCCATTCTGTTTCAGCAATCATGATGGGATCACCGATCTGTTCCGCAACAACCAGCGCCTGCTCAACGTATTGCATGGCTTCTGCTACACTAAACGAATGTTGTGCTGCCAGAATTGCCAAACGGTTGAGAGCTGTCCATTCGAGTTCCTTCTTACGAGTTTCTTTTGCAAGGTTCAGTAATGTTATGTAAATATTCCGAGCGTTATCCCATTGGGCAATGATTTCATATGCCAGGCTAAGTTTTATATATAACTGCTCAATCAAATTGACAGGCACTATGGTTTTTAGCAAAGCAGGTCCCAGGTGTATATCCAGAAGCTGGCGGGCATTCTCGTAATAATAAATTGCATCATTAGGATCAAACAATTCCAAAGCATTATTGCCTGCCAATAGACTATATCGAAAGGCTTGTTCTATCTGGTTGGACTTGCGAGCGTGATAAGCTAAATCCGCTGGCAATACATTGTATTCTTGAAGGACATGAAAGGCACGCCGATGCAAAACCAGCTTCATGGTCGGAGGGATACTCGCCTGTACCACGGCCTTGATTTTTCCGTGAATGAATTGATAAAGAAGATGATCTGTCTCGCCATTATCTGGTATTGATTGAAGTATTCTTCCGTTTATTAATTCTTCCATTGCCAGAAGCGCATTTTCTTCCGGCGCCTCTGCCACCCGAATAAGCACAGAAAAGGGAATTTGTCTTCCCAAAATGGCAGCAGCACGAGCCAACTCCACTGCGATCGGGCTGAGACGGCTCATACGCCATTGCACAATCCTTGATATTCCCGAGGTAAACTCTTGAACAGAATAATCTGCCGAGCCTTCCTGAAGCTCGCGCCAGCCAGGTAATTTTCCTAAGCTATCTGGTCTCGTTGGGCTGCCTTTCTCAAGATGCATCTTCATTGTTTCGGTAAGGAGAAGTGGTTGTCCTCCTGTCTCCTCCCATAGCCATGAACTGATCTGTTCTATCGCATTTTCATGATTAATATTTATTGCCAACGGATCTTTTAATTGCTCGACAAATGAAGAGACATCTTTTCGATCTAATGGATCCAGTTCGATTGGCGTGCAGATGACATCCTTGCTAAGGGCTGATAACCAGCTTTTAAAATTCGGAATATCATCGATCGCCTCTTCACGTACCGTAACAATCATAACGACAGGGAGACGCTGTCGTGACCAAGAGCGCAGCGCATAACTCAATAAATCCATCGAGGCAATATCCGACCAATGTAAATCTTCCAAAACCCAAATCAAAGGAGATTCTCGAGCCAATGCGCCAGCCAAACGTGTGATAGCTTCAAACAGAGCTTGCCTGGCTGTGCTTTCATCGGTCACTGGCTGAGGGAGATCGCTAACTTTAGTGCGTATCTCAGGAAGCAACCGCGCTAACTCAGATAACCACACCTTATCCAGTAATCCGCTAAAAGTGACATTTTCATCCAAGCGAGATCTTAAGGATTCCACTACGGGCTGATATGGAACCCGGTTGCTTCCTTCCCAGGCGGTGCCAAATAATATTTCGGCGTTTTGCGTCTCAGCCCAACGCAGGAATTCTTCCACCAGCCGAGTTTTTCCAATACCTGCTTCACCGATTACTGCAATAATGCGGCAGCCTGAGTGAAGTGATTCATAATATTCTGTAACGAGCTTGTTGAACTCATTGGTCCTGCCGACAAAAGGGAACGGATAGGCAGCATCGGGTGCAGCTCTGGCGCCCTTGTAACTTCCCGGTATGACAGCATCCTCGCGCTGTAATTGCTGCGCCAAAGACTCTGTCTCTGCTTCGGGCGGAGAATCTATCTCCCTCTCAAGCCGCGAACGGAACTGCTCATAAGTCCGCAAGGAACCGGCTTTATCACCCAGCACCCTATAAGCTCTCATCAAACTCCGGCAGGCTTCGTCATTATAGGGATCGTGAGTTAACCAGCGCCTAGCAGTATTGACTGCGCCTAGTTTCTGCCCACTCGAAAATTGCAAATTGAATAGATGGGCAAGTAACTGGGTAAATTGCCGGTGTAGGCGTTCGCGTTCCGCAATGATCCAATCCTCGAATTCTGGGCTGCCCCCAAATATAATGCCGCTTAGGAAATCTCCTCGATATAATGCTGATACGCGTTCGAGGGTAAGAATCTGATCCTCGATGCCAGCTGAATCCATAGATGCTTTTGGTTGAGATATTTCAGCAACCGTCTTCGTAAGAGTTCGCACATCGAAATCAATCTCAGGGGGAATAATCACTGCGATTGTATCTTCATGAGTGACCAAACACTGGCTAGCATATGAGCCTAACCCTCCCCGTAGATGGGCAAGCGCATTACGCAACGACGCCCGTCCTAAACTCTCATTGCTTTCTGGCCATAACAATGAAATTAAAAACTCCCGCGCCTGACGTTTTTGTTCTACACTCAGGTAAGCCAGTAAAGCAAGAGCTTTGGTGGTCTTGAAATGAACTGGTTCACCGTCTTTTTTCACTTCTGGGATTCCAAGAAGTCGGATTGCGAGAGTCATATATCAAAATGCTCCAGAACATAAAGATTCAAAGGTGTTTTATAAATGCTCGGCAACCGCAACTTAGTTTTTGCATGTGAGGTATACAGCTTTGTCAATTTAATCTGAATAGTTGCGATATTTTAAACGTAATAATTAAATTAGTATATCATTCAAAGAATAACTAGGTGAAAAAACTGCCATAATGTCTAAGAACCATGACCATTGAATCAAAATTTTCGCTCGGTCTTTCCAAGTCTTGTGGTATCCGCCCATCATCGGCGGAAAAGATAGGCGCAGTTGGTTTGTTAGTCGCAGCTATCAGTGGAAATAGGGCTGGCTTGGCATCGGTGATCTCGCTTGCCAAGCTGCAAAATGCCTTGGCTTCTATTGGCAAAATTAGCGAAGAGACAGATTTGCTGTGTATC
>JAAZNS010000368.1 GCA_012798185.1 Chloroflexota bacterium
GACATAAAAAGTCGCTATCATACGACTAATAACTCGTAACCAAAGATCCTCCGTCCTCTTCAGAAGAGCGTCCCTCAGGCCAGGCTAAAATGCGGAGCCTGAGTGAAAAACGTTCCGAAACCAGGAAAATCTCTCATAACCTTATGGTCATTGGTTCGAATCCATAACCCGCTGTAAAAGAAGTACCTTATACTGTTCTCAAATTAACACATGTACGAGTTACTTCTTTGATGTGGAATGAATGAGGTGTATTTTTGTATTTTCGTTCATAATGAAGGTAATAATTCTTGCAAAAGGTACGTTTTTAGCTAACAATTTCCTCAAATCAGTTTTACACAGTTGAGATCGTTCTTTTGATCATTTAACTTGGAAAACAAAAAGTAAAGTGTGACAGAAAATATTAGGGTAATTAATTAAACAACAAGGTAAAATTTATAATTGAATCGCGTTTCAAGAGCAAGATCTAATTGTCACCTTCCTTATCACTTCAATCTAAAAATCATGAGCGGCTTAAAAAAACGCTGTCTCAAATGCACCATTTCAACACCTTGCCAGCCAAGGCTCAAGAAGTCATAATGGCGGCTGCTATACCTCGCCACTTTGAAGCGGGACAGGTCATTTACCTTGAGGGCGAACCAGCAGATAATGTCTACATTCTGGAGAAAGGTTGGGTAAAAGCAACACGAATGACTCGTGAAGGTCGGGAGCAAGGTTTGCTTTTCCTGCATCCAGTAGAGATTTTTGGCGATATTGCGGTTTTTACCGGTACAACCTACCCAGGTACAGCTACCACCTTAGAAGCTGTGGATGTTTGGGTGCTTCCTTCAGAAGCATTGATAAGCCTGGTAAAACGTTATCCTGATCTTTCGCTCGCTATCATCCGAAAATTAAGTGAGCGTGTGCTGCATTATATAGGGCTTGTTGAGGATCTATCATTACGGAGTGTTGAAGCTCGCCTAGCCTATTCATTGCTTCGAAACGCTGAGTTGCATGATGAGCAATTGATTGTTCCACGCCGTGAATGGACCACGCTTGATGAAATGGCAGTCCGTTTAGGGACTGTCCGCGATGTGCTCAGCAGGGCAATGAAAGTGCTGGAATCAGAAAACCTAATCATTGTGAACAAACAATCCATCCAGCTTATTGATCCCCAAGGGTTAGCCGAGAGGGCAGAAAGATAGTCCATTTCAACAATACGAATACCCGCGAAAATTGAATTTTCAATGCAGGGTTACATTTTATAATAACGCACCAACAATTACATTTATTTCTGCTTCCGTAAATAGCTTTTTGGTTCTATGCTTTCTCTTTTTGCGCAAGAAGGGTCAGTTGATCGCGGTCAATGATCTCAAGTTCAGTTCGGGTTATTTTAATCATTCCTTGGTCAGCAAAACCCTGCAAAAATCGACATACCATTTCACGAGTCGTTCCGATGCGCATGGCCATATCATCAAGAGTTAATGTACGGACCATGGGACCACTATCACTTTGGTGCGGATAATTCATCAGTAAATTTGCCAACCTTCCAGCAACAGGTTGAAACGCTAAACCTGTAATAATATCACTAGCTTTCAACATCCGATCCAACATCAGCCGGGAAAGTTCCCAGGTTATTGAGCCATTTTCGAGAAATATGGGCAGGACTTCATCCCTTTGCCACAAATATAACCTTGAAGCTTGGGTAAAACGTATCGTTGCTGGATTGGGAACCGCGTCTTCGAAGAAAGCTGGCCCCCAGAACACCTCTCCCTGACCAAGTTCCGTTATTGTTAGTGTTCGCCCTTCACTAGACTCTTTCAACACTACCAGATTCCCTTCCATAACCATTAAGAGAAAAGGCCAACACTCCCCTGCTAACGTAAGAAAGCTGTTTGCAGGATAGTCTCGAGGTCTAGCCAGAGATATCAATTTATCCTGGATCTTTCCATCCACATTCTTGAAAACACGATTTCCCTTTAGCAGTTGAGCAAATGTTGATGTCATGACTTCATTATATACAAACCCCCACAAGTTAACTTAACGCAAATCTTAACCAAAAGGAATTTGCTATGCTCAGGGAGTAAGTAATCATATTTAACTAGGAGCAATAGATGGAAAACACAAGTCAATCCAAACGAACGATCATGGCAGTTCTGGCTGTTGTTGTTGGAATCTTCATGGTTGCAGCTGCCCCCTTCCTGATCCAAATCTCGATTGAGAAAGTTGTTGCAGCTCTGATAAAAATTTCAATAGAAAAACCTGCATACAGCAGTGGAATCCTAATTTTCTCCATTCTCTTCCCAATTTACCGAGGTTTGATTTTCATGGGCGGAATCACCCTGATCTTGATTTCCAGATCGATCTACAAGGGTAAGGAATGGACTTTCCCAGTCGGATTACTGGCTTCAGCTTTTCCATCGGCCGGTGGAATGTTCATGATGATGCCCTATGTTTCGTTCATTGATGGTTTCCCAATCCCCGCCGGAATTGCAATGGTTGGGTTGCTTTTCTTCTGGTCCTTCATTCTATTAAGGAACGTGGATAAATGGTTAAAGTGGGGGCAGTTCCTGGTACTGACCTTTTCCGGCATGTTGACTACACATGCGTTAATCACTGGCACCGGAAATCTACGCATGCTTTTAACCCGTCCGGAAAAACCTCTTTTTGATGGTCTTGGAACCTGGGTGTTAGCCTGGTCCGCCCCGATTCAATGGATATGTGCGGTACTTTTATTTATTGCGATTTTTCATATTGCTGCCCGAAAATACTCCGGTTGGTGGCTGGCTTTGATAGCGGTAACTACGCTTGCAGCTATCGATATTCCGATGCAGATCATCCGATTGACCATGACCTCCTCCACCGCCCTGGATTATTCCTATGGGCTCCCAATGATCATTGGTCTATTATTCACTTTGTTATTTCCAAAATTTAAGACAGTTCTGCAAAACGAACATGGAACCGAAAACAACTAACAAGTACAGATATTCAACAAGAGGTATATGATCTTATACGGTGCAGTTGAAGTTAAACTGCACCGTTTAGCGAAATATTAATAATTCTCGTTCTTTAAAACTCTGAAAGGAAAACATCGTGCAAGAAGGCACAATGCCGCACGATAAAAGTCGTATTCACAAGATAGTCAATGCAATACACTGAATTTGGAGTGATTTGCAGGAACATGAATGAACCTTTGATCAGTAGTTTGGATGAAAAGATTCGAAAAGAAATTCTTCAGGTTCTTTCGAAGAGAATTGAAAACAAAATTAATTTAAGGGTAGGAGTGTTGAATGGTATTGTGCACTTAGCTGGAGCAGTTGAAACCAATGACACAAGAACTCTCACTGAAGAATTAATCTCTGAGATTAATGGAGTTCGTGGTGTGGTTAACCGGATTGAAGCTCCTGGCTCCCCCCATCCGGCGCGAATTATCCATTTGGATCTAAAAACGAAGTAGAGGTGTATGTGACCAAATTTTTGAGTAAATGGTTGAGGAAATTTCATCGCTGGATCGCTGTGCCGACTGCCATTGCAATTCCAGCAGTGCTCATTTTAAAACTACTCGGGAACAAAGAATTAATGGAAATTTGGCAAAAACTAGTGAAAATTCCATCCATTCTAATGCTCATCATGGCTTTGAGCGGCGCGTATTTATTTCTGATCCCGTACATTGCGAAAGGACAGCGCAAGAGAAGAAGCCAGACAAAAGAAGAGTGATTACAAAAGTCCTAGATCACTCCATTTTTTCAATAAAAGCAAAAAAAGAAGGGCATTTTATGAAAATCGTGAAAACCTTTGAAACAGCTGAAATCCCGAATCCACACTTCATCAGTGTTCGAGCTTTACTGGTAAGTGAATCAGCACAATTCGAACATTTGTTGCTTGAACCAGGGCAAGTGCAAAAAATGCATGTCGCCCATACAAACATATACCTTTATATATTAACCGGGACAGGGATTTTAGAAGCAGGCGAAGAGACGATAACTCTTTCATCTGATATGTTAGTGGAAATGCCTCCTGAAACGCCTCACCGCTTGATTAACGATAGTGATTCTCAGTTGCGGCTTTTGAACATTAAAGCCCCGCGTCCACAAAAAACAACACAAGTAGTTGAGAAAAGTTGAGTAGGATCACATGGAAATAAATCTTCTTGTTTACACATTAGTCACCTCTCTGCATAACCTGTTCACCCTCATTTGGATGGGTGGATTAATAATTACAGTGATAAGCTTTTTGCCTTCGTTGAGAAAAAGCCTTGGACCAGGCCCACAAGTAAAGAAAGTAATGGCCGCTTTTCAACAAAGACAAAGTATATGGGTTTATATCTCTATCGTGGTTCTGATTATTACTGGTCTTATGCTTGGCAAACAGAATGGAAGTTTTACCGGACTTTTTAAATTCAATAACCTTTATTCTAGTGTCCTGTCTATAAAACATATTCTCGTAATCTTGATGATTTTGGTTTCCATCTTCCGGTCGCGATTAGTTAATTTGCTTTTTGCCAATAATCCAAAAAATCAGGAGAAGCTAAACCTGACATTATTGTTACTCAATACGGCGTTGGCATTTTTGGTAATTATAAGCAGTAGTTTTCTCGCTGCGTTTACGAGTTCGGTAGGTGTATAAATTCAGATGATAATATATGGAGAGATTAAATGAAAAATAATTACAAATTTGGTGTAATTCTATCCATCGTCGGGGTTTTACTGGGGTTATTAACTCTATTTTTAATGACAAGCATATACCAGGTGAATATTGACGGAAAAATAACAGGAGAACGGCCAGATGAGGCAGTCACCGTACAAATCGTATTTGCTCTATTGTGCTGGTTGGGAACGTCTGCAGGCGCATTGTGGGTTGCGGTGCTTTACGGATTCGTGACCAAATCAAAATGGGCTTGGTCGTGGGGTGTTGTGGCTGCAACGGTTCAGATTTTGGCCGGATTTTTTCCTATCATTCCTCCTTCCAGTATCGGATTGCCTGCGCCTACCTTATGGATCTTTCTAATTGCGTTTGTCTTGTGGTTCGGAATGCTTTTGATTGGTGGGGTGGATAAAAAGATTGTTGGTCTTGCATTCCTCAGCGGCTTGGCTTATGTTTTGACCTTCATCGATGGAGTGGGAGCAATCTCTCGTTATCAGACTGAGGCAAAGGGATTCATTAGCTCTATGTACGCAATGTCACAAATGATCAATTGGTGGGGTGCAGCTGCATGGGTAGTGTTTATCACTGCTCTTGTTAAAGGAAAGAATTGGTCACTCCCCATGGGAATTTTTGCAACAGCGATGTCGATGTTTGGTGGCTTTCCTGTTGGTGTAACCGACGTGATCATCCAGGGACGCTTTTCCATGTTCCTGGTTGCCCCTGTAGTTAGTACTCTCTTACTTATCGCGTTTCTCATTCCCGCAGTCCGCAGAACGATCCTCGCTTGGTCGGCTAAGACAGTAAATAATGGATAGCATATTGGAAAAGAAGATTCAGGATTAACAAAGAGGAAACATGATCACACTAGACAACCTTTTCTTGCTCCTTACCGGATTATTAGCAGCTTTTCTATGTTGGTACTTTCTTAAAAGGTATCAACTTCACAGGGCAACACATAACATTTATTACCTGATCGGTTTTATTGTTCTTCTTGTCTCTGGTTTACTGCTTATATTCCTTGGCTTGGAAATTTTGACATCGCCCTATGTTCTGACTGTTGCCAGCCTGATCCCCTTAGGCATTTCCATGGGGATTGCTGAGGAATATTTTCCGAAATGGAAAAAGGCTTTTAAGTGGTTTGCTTTAATCGGTTTTGTGGCGATTGCGGTCTCAAGCATAGCGGGTCTGGATGGCTTGAAGAAGATCTCGGTTCCACTCTTCCACGGAGTTGCAGGGTTAGTTATCTTCTTAGGTCCATTTCTGGCAAAGAAAGCACCCAAGGGTTTTTACTGGGTGGGGATTGGAGGATTGCTGATCGGTCTCGGTGGCATTGCCCTTGCATTCATCTCTTCAGGTTCACAACTGCTTTTTTTCAGTCCAGTATTTGTTATGAAAATTATCACACTACTGCTCCTTTTAATGACAGGGTCATTTACACTCGGATTTACAAGAAAGGATAGGTAGTTCATATGAAATTATGGCTCAAACAACGATTTTCATATTTATTCAATTCCACCAAAGGTTTGATCCTGGTCGCAATCGCAATGATCGCTCTTACCACAGCCATTTGGGGAATGCTTTCAGGTCCGATGGCAGAGATGGGCGTGCGGGAAGTAGTCATCAAACTTTTCAAAATGGATATGCTGCAAGCAGAACGAGAAGGGCGAATTATCATCCTGTATCACTCTATTGCCATGGCAGTTGTTGCGATCGAGACGTATATGATCACAAGCCTTTTGAAGATGAAATCCTTCTTCAAGACGACCATCAACGCCATTATAACAGTCGGCTATATCTTGACCATGATTTTCGGGATGGGATTCGCCTACTTCGGTCATAATTGGGCTTTCCATGGAGTGTACATCTTCGGTCTTTCGTTAATCTTTTTTGCCGGTGTGCTATTGGTGATCGCCCTCTGGCCATGGAAAAAAGAATACTATCAGGCGGACAAGACCTATGCCCGTACGAAAAAAGGGGTCGATATCGAGCGTGTTGCATTTTTTTCTACCGCTCTTACCACAGTAATTTCAGCGCTTTTTGGGGCGATCCCGGGTTCATTTTTCGGCAATGGTTTTGAAGTCTTTCTTGCCGAAAATGTCATTCGATTTCCTCATAAGACGACTATGCAGTATGCCGTTATCGGTCATCTCCATATTATGCTGGCGTTGATCGCAATCATGATCACTCTGATAATTGGGCGGTGGTTAAACTTTAAAGGGATTCTCCACAAGATATCCATGCCCTTGATGATTTTAGGAACGATTGTGCTTAACCTTGGCGTTTGGGGGGTGGCAACTCCACTCCAGCCAATCGCTCACCAGGTAATCTATACTGGTGCCACACCATCCATGTTTGCGGCCTTGCTTTTGCTCATTTGGAGTTGGAATAAACTGATCAAAAATGGCACCCGTCATTTGGAAAAGCCAAAATTCGGAGACAAGCTTAAAGCACTGTGGGAGGGTCAGCACATAGTATACACTTTATGAATCGGGGATATAAACAATATCGTGACAGATGTCTGGAAATATGGGGGCTACGATATGAAGACATAGAGGTGCGAATTGATCA
>JAAZNS010000369.1 GCA_012798185.1 Chloroflexota bacterium
ATAGCCTGGCTGGAACCATTTACAAATGGAAAAAACACTGCGCCGATGGCAGCGCTAGCCATCCAAAACCACAACGTGGTTCCCAAGCCAAACAGCAGCATACTGAAAAGCCCGCTCAATGCTTCACCCAGCAGGATATTTTTCATCTTGCGCTTATAGCCGCCCCACAAGCTAAGTAATAAACCTCCCGCCACACCGCCCATTGCCCAGGCAGATTGCGTTGCGCCCAGGGCAGCGCTGTTGTTGCCGGTGCGTGAAAGAATGAACGGCGGGACGATCGGCCATGCAAGACCACCGAAAAAATTCAAGGTAAGAAAAAACATCAATAAACCCAGTAAACCGCGCCGGGCAAAGATGTATTTAAAACCAAAAGCTGCTTCCTTAAAGATATTACCGGTGCCAGTCTGCCCTTCCACGGTTCGCGCTGGCTGAGGAATTGCCACAATCAATAAAGCTGTAATAGCCAGAAAAAAGGTTGCCACATCCAGAATGAGGATGCCATTCAAACCAATTAGCGGCAGCAGCGCCCCCGCCAGCATGGGGGAAAAAACCGATGGACCGGTATCAATCAGCGACATCATACCGTTGGCACGGCTGTATTTTTCCTTGGGGAGCATGGTGCTGATGGCAGCGGAATACGCCGGCCATTGAAAAGTATTCCCCAAACCGTTGATGAATGCAGCCAAATATAAATGCCATATCTGCAAATGACCGCTGAGATACAGGATGAGAATACCCACCGTGGCGATCACCGCTCCCAGGTCGCTGAGCATCATCATCAGCTTGCGGTTATAGCGGTCCACCATCGCCCCGGCAAACGGCGATATGATGATAAAGGGAACGAGGAAGGTAGTGCTCATCGCTCCTAAAGCCGTAGCGCTGCCAGTTTCCTTATATGCCCAAATGGTCAACCCGAATTGGGTCATGTTGGAAGCCAACACTGAAATGATCTGCCCCGCCCAAACGATACTGAAGCCGAACATACCGCCGGGAAGTTTATTGTGGCTGGGTTTATTAGCGTCTTGTTTAATCACAGAATATATACGAACCGTTGAAAAATTAATTAAAAATGAATTAAAGGAAATTGGGAAATTTGGATATTTAAGCGGCAGTGAAAGGGTTGAAATTGGTATCGTAGTCGTAATAATCTTCTTTTTCAATGTATTTCAGCCAACCCACAAGCCGGTAGGTAGCAGGGGTCATCAAGGCTTCTACCCCGCACTTGAAGAGGTAATTGGTCAATACCAGGGTTAGGAATAAATACCAAGGGAACACACTGAAAAGCGAAGCGATACCGATAAACACCAGGGTATCCACCAACTCGCCCACCAGGGTACTGCCGATGGTGCGCATCCACAGCCATTTACCGCGGGTGAGCAACTTCATTTTTGCGAGAATGAAGGAATTAGAAAACTCGCCGCTGAAGTAACCCAGCAGGCTTGCCAGTACAATTCCGCCGCTGCTCATCCCGCCCAAAATGGCATTGAATGCATCCTGTCCGGCGTATCCTTCCCAGGCAGCTTCGCCTGGCAGGCGGCTGATCACCCAAAACACCAGCGAGCTGAGCGCCAAACAGGCAAATCCAGTCCAGATCACCCGCCGCGAGCGGCGGTAGCCGTAGACTTCAGTGAGCACATCGCCAAAGATATAACTAACCGGGAAGAGTAGCGTGCCACCGTCGAACGCCATGCGTACGCCGAACAGGTTGAAGCCCCAATCCACAATCTTGGCAGATGAGGCGATATTGCTGACGATGAGCACGGCAACAAAGGCTGCCATAATCAGGTCGAAATAATGGAATTGGCGGTTACGGTCCATTGTTTGAGTTGGTCGAGCGGTCATAACAAAGACAAGCTTACCACAAGTTTGGCATTATGGATGAGCCAGCCGCCAATCCAGGGCAGTGTAGCGGTGCGAGACCTTATCGTTGCGTAGTGCCATGCTGATGGCACGCTTGCTGCCGATCAGCACGCACAGCTGCTTTGCCCGAGTCACAGCAGTGTAGAGCAGATT
Organism: Chloroflexota bacterium; assembly: GCA_012798185.1. GTDB lineage: Bacteria > Chloroflexota > Anaerolineae > Anaerolineales > UBA4823 > JAAZNS01. The sequence goes on from JAAZNS010000369.1 coordinate 2,014, forward strand.
GCGTTGCAGCATCATATAATGCGCCGTTAGGAGAGGCAGCACCACCGCCAGGAATTCCGAACCCTGAGATTTGTGCACCGAGACGGCGTATGCCAGGGTGAGCTGGTCGGTTTCACTCCAATCATATTCCACCTTGCGCCCGTAGAACTCTGCAGTCAGAGTCTGATCCACTTCATCCAGCCCCGTTAAAAAACCAATATCCCCATTGAACACATCTTTATCATAATTATTCTGAATCTGCATCACCTTATCTCCCAAGCGGTATACCTGCCCGAAGAGGCGCTTTTCTGGCTTGCGCAGCGCAGGCGGGTTGAGCACTTCCTGCAGGCGGATGTTCAAGGCATCCACACCGGCAGCGCCGCGATACATAGGCGCTAAAGCCTGTATCTGACGTAATGGGTCCAAGCCGAATTTCCGCGGTATGCGCTCGCAAACTACATCCTGCACCCATTGTGCGGCTTCCTCTGGTTTTTCGGCGGGGAACAGAAAAAAATTCCGGCTGTCTTGCTGAAAAAGCGGCATCTGCCCCTGATTGATACGGTGAGCATTGGTGATGATGTGCGACCCTGCCGATTGACGGAAGATAACCGAAAGGCGGGTAACCTTGGCTGCATTGCTGGCGATTATATCGCGTAAAACATCTCCAGCTCCCACCGCCGGTAACTGGTCGATATCGCCAACCAGCAGCAGATGAGTTCCCGGTTCGACCGCCTGAGTCAAGTGAAACGCCAGCTGTGTATCCAGCATGGAGGCTTCATCCACCACCAAGAGATCAACTGGCAGAGGATTCTGTTCGTTGTGCTTGAAACCTTCTCCCGGTTTATAACCCAACAAACGATGAATGGTGCTGGCAGGCCTACCAGCAGCTTCCGATAAACGCCGGGCTGCCCGCCCGGTGGGAGAAGCCAAGGCGTAGCGCTTGCGTCCCAATTCCAGGGCAGCGATCAACGCTTTCAGGCAGGTGGTCTTTCCGGTGCCTGGTCCGCCGGTGAGAATGCTAAGCGGGTTGCTCAATGCGATGCGGATAGCACTGCGCTGCTCCTCAGATAGAGAGGGGTCTAGAGCAATAAACGAGGGGGGCATATCGGATAAACGGGTGGGCAGCGCCTTAGCGATTTGATGGAGTTTTCTCGCCAGACTAGTCTCGCAAACATAAAGTGAAGCTAAGTAAACTGCAGTATGCCCATATGAGGAGTAAGACTCTTTAACTGATCTGGAAGCATTTCCATCTCCTTCGCTTAAGGCAGTTAAAGGCAGCATTTCTTGCTTCACCCGCCCCTCCTGCGCCAGCCTTTCAAGCGCCGGCAATAAGTGATCTTCACCCACACCCAATAACGAGGCTGTTTTCTCTACCAATTCAGGCAGCGGGGTAAAAACATGACCATCATTGGTCATTTCGTTCAAGGAAAATACGATACCGGCTTCGATCCGTGAGGGATGGTCTGCAGGCAGCCCAAGCGCCTGAGCAATCCTATCGGCAGTCTTGAACCCCACTCCAAAAATATCCCGCGCCAGGCGGTAAGGATCACTGTTTACCACACTCATCGCTTGGTCGCCGTATTGCTTATAGATCTTCACCGCTAAATTGGTGCTGATGCCATAGCTGTGCAGGAAAAGCATAATCTCTTTAACCTGTTTCTGCTCTTCCCAGGCTTTGGTAATCAATGCTGCCCGCTTGGCGCCAATATCCGGAACCTCAAGCAGTTTTTCCGGCTGCTCTTCAATCACCTGCAGCGTTTTCGCGCCGAAATGAGCGACAATCCGCTCTGCCAGGCGTTTACCAACCCCGCGCACCAATCCCGAGCCTAAATATCGGCGGATTCCTGCGGTGGTAGCCGGCAAAACCTGTTGGCAGGTTTCGACCTGGAATTGCATACCATGCCGGGGGTGGTTAACCCAATTGCCGGTTAAACGAAGAAACTCACCGGCAGATATTTCCGGTAAGTTTCCCACAATCGTAGCCAGCCCTTCACGGTCTATTTCCGGGTACTTCCCCCCTTCAGGGCGTAAACGCAATACGCTGTAGCCGTTTTCAGGGTTGTAAAATGTGATCCGTTCAACCGAACCGGTTAAATTTTCCATATGTTATCCTGTACCCAGTTCCCAGTAACCGGCTGACTGGACACAGGGCACCGAAAACTGGACACAAAATCACGGCATTGGGTTTGTGGTACCCCAGTCAACGCCAAGGATCACAGCAATATCCGTCTGCTGGGTAGGGTCATAGCGGCTGTAGATGTAATTACCGTTAATGCCCATCGTTTCTACCAGGAATTTTATCGTGTAAGGTTTGCCAGTGTAATCGATGATCGTCGTGTTGTTATATAGCGATTCGGCATTGCCGATATTGGTAACATTCATACCCTGACCTTTGAGAAAATCACCAGTTTTTGCCGCCAAACCGGTGGTGGCGCTGCCATTCAGAACAGAAATACGCGCCCCTTCGATTTTCATCAGATCAGCGATAGGCATATTGGCAGCCACCGGGCTGACCGGTCCGGTATTGGTAAAAATCTCATCCCGCAGCAGGCGGATTTGGTCAGTCAGAGGTTTAAGGGCATCTAAACCATCAGGTGTTTTAACGAAATTCACGTGCGCGGTTCCGATGATGCCCGATTTGATATTTTCCTTTGGAATTTGCTGCGCCGTCCATGCCAGCCGGATAGCCTGGTCAAGGGTTAAATTGGTATGGATTCCGGAAGAAAGCTCCTGGTAAAGTGTAGGAGCTTTTGAAATCAGCATTGGCAGCATGTCAAATTCAATCAGACGGTCGCGGATAGCCATAATCACTTGCTGCTGGCGCTGTGAGCGGTCGAAATCACCACCTTCAGTTTTTCGGGCGCGGGCATACGCCAGGGCAATTTCACCCGTCAGAACCTGTACGCCGGGTTTCAACTTCTTGAAAGTATTATCACCTAATAAATCCACAGTGATCGGCTCAGGCACGTCCAGCTTAACTCCGCCTATTTCATCGATAAATTTTATGAATGTACCGAAATCTACCTGTGCGTAAAAATCAATTGGAACACCAATAAATTCCGATACAGTTTTCATGGCTAACGCTGCACCGCCTCCAGGTAATTGGTATGCTTCACCCAGCTGATAAGCAGTGTTAATCTTGCCATATTTAAAACCCGGAATGCTCACCCAAAGATCGCGGGGCACGGAAAGCATGCCTGCTGTTCTGGCAAGCGGGTCGAGGGTGAGGAGTATCATCGTATCGGTGCGCGGCGGGCCTTCTCCGGCTTGCCAATCTCGGTAATCCAAACCCATCACCAGCACCGTCACACGGCTGGCGCCGTCCCAGGGCTGCGGCTCGGGACCTTCGGCGCCCTGCATGGGAGTATTCTCATTGGTAAGAATGCCTCGCGAAGCATCGGGGGTGGCGTCAGAACTGTCAATTGGAACACCGGGAAGAGCAGTCATCTCCCATGAGGTGACAAAATCCCGTACAGCAATAAAGGTCAGATAGGCGGTTAATAACGCCGCCAATACAAAAGCACCCACTAAAGCATAAACCAATACATTGGTCGTTTTTACTGGAGAGAGTGAATTATTTTTAGATGGTTCCATAGATTGTCTTTCCATAACGGCGCGATTATATCACGGTATAATCGGTCTCATGTCGCTTATCACTGCTACTGGCTTGGGTAAACGGTACGATCCGGTGGAAATTTTCTCCGCCATCGATCTCAGCATTCCGCCTCACGGACGTATTGCTATTGTCGGTCCAAACGGGGTTGGCAAGACCACCTTAGTACGCATTCTGGCAGGCTTGGAAGAACCCTCGGCAGGTAACATCCAGCGGGCAAAGCGTTTGAAATTGGGCTATCTTCCCCAAGAAGCCGCTCTGCAAAGCGACGGCATATTATGGCAGGAATGCCTGGATGCCCTCACCGACCTCCGCGCCCGTGAAGCTGAGCTTATCCGTCTGGAAGCGCAAATGGCAAACCCGGCGCTGGCAGAAGAAGCCTTGGCGCGCTATGGACCGCTGCAGCATACCTTCGAGCAAATGGGCGGTTACACCTATGAAACCCGCATCCGCCAAACACTTACCGGCTTGGGATTCGACGAACGGGATTTCCACCGCCCCCTGGGGCAGCTTTCCGGCGGGCAGCGCACGCGTGCTCTGCTGGCGCGCCTGCTGCTGGAAGACCCCGATCTCCTGATCCTGGATGAACCAACCAATCATCTGGATATCAACGCTATCGAATGGCTGGAGGGGTACCTGCGCCAATGGGAAGGCGCAGCGCTGCTCGTCTCTCACGACCGCTATTTTCTAGACCAGGTAGTTGATCATATTTGGGAAATGCGCCGCGACGGGTTGGAATTATACCGGGGCAATTACAGCGCCTATTTACAGCAGCGCCAGGAACGCTGGGAGTTGCGCCAGCAGATTTTCCAGGCAGAAAAAGAACGCCTGGAAAAAGACCTGGATTATATCAAACGCAATATTGCCGGGCAGAACACGCTGCAAGCTAAAGGGCGTTTACGCCGTTTGAGCCGCACACTAGATGCCATTGCCAAAGGCGGTATGCAAGCCATTCAGGGCAAGAAATGGATGGAGATCAGCGAAGAGACCGGCGCTACCGCGCAAATGATGAGTGTAGAAGAAGCCGAAAAACGTCTCCATGCCTTGCGCAACCCGCTGCCCCGCCCGCCGCGTTTGAATTTGAAATTGAAGACTGATCTTCGCTCAGGTGATTTGGTGCTGCGTACCTATGATTTGCAGGTGGGATATGCCGATGAAGGCAAGCCGCTCTTTTCCGCGCCCGATTTGACACTGAAGCGCGGCGAGTGCGCCGCATTGATCGGTCCAAATGGCGCCGGCAAGACCACCTTCTTAAAGACTATCCTTGGGTTGATGCCGCCATTCTCTGGCGAGGCAGTGCTGGGTGCCAGCTTGAAGATCGCCTATTTTGCCCAGGCGCACGAAGGCTTGCAGGCAGAAAACACCCTGGTTCAGGAAATCGAGACTGCAGCCCCGCATATGCTGGAAGGGGAAATACGCACTTACCTGGCGCGTTTCCTGTTCACCGGCGAAGATGTGTACAAGCCGGTTTCAACGCTTTCCGGCGGGGAACGCGGCAGACTGGCGCTGGCTAAACTTTCCCTTTCCGACGCCAACCTGCTGCTACTGGACGAACCGACCAACCATCTGGATATCCCCTCGCAGGAAATCTTACAGCAGGTATTGGCGGATTATCAAGGCACGATCTTACTGGTTTCCCATGACCGTTATTTGATCGATGCGCTGGGCACGCAAATCTGGGAAATCGATCCGGATGAGACCAGCTTGCGCATATTCTTGGGTACGTATAGCGAGTATCGCCTGCAAAAAGAAGCCGAGAAAGCAGCTTCGGATTTTCAGCCAAAACCCAAAAAAACAGAGTCTCGCAAACATTCTGGTCATCCAGCACCAGCTGACCGGCGGCGCATTAAGCGATTGCAGGAGATCGAAACACAAATCACCTGATTCGAGAACCGCCTAGCAGAGCTGACCCGCCTTTTGGAGAATCCCCCTGCCGACCCGATGAAAGTGCAGCGCCTGGGCGCGGAATATGTGCAGGTGCAGGAGCAGATCAACGCGTTGATGGGGGAATGGGAGAAACTGAATTAATTAAAAAACAATAAATGTACATAGATGCAATTCGTGAATTGTTTTATGTATATTTTTAATTCCCCTGAAGGTAAGCACAGCTAGAATTGCTGCCACCAAAGCCAATACTGTTTGGGTGAGGAATAGCAATCTGCGGCGGTTTAAAGAATCGGCAACGGCTCCGCCAACCAACGAAAACAGGATGATAGGAAAAATTCGCGCCAGACCAACACCGCTCAGGGCAATGGGCTGGGGGGTGATCGTACGAATATGCCAGAATAACGCCCAAACCTGCATTTGCGACCCTGTCATCGAAATGATCAATCCCAACCACAGCAGTAAAAACCGCCGGTAGCGCAAAACAGGTGGAATATGTAAACCCATTGAATTTTTGCCGATAGAGTTATTTACATACTTCCACGCCGGGCAGAATGAAGATTTGATAATTCTCAGGCGGTTCAGGATAGCCGCTGCCGCTTTCCAGGGCGTTTTTAATCTGCAGGTGTGTGCTGGTATCATTGTTAATCAGATTGGCTTCGGGCGGCCAGTGATATTTCAAACCAGCCTTGGTTAAAAGCAAGATAGGAAATTCTTCAGGTTCTACGGGATTGATAAAAGTCTGCAAATACGCGATATATTCTTCCATAGTGTAATATTCTGTGGTTTGTGAAGCGCATTTGGGGTATTTAAAATCTCCAGCAGAGGGGTTTTTATAAATGAGACCGCCTATCACTGCCTTGTATGAATGGATGACCCCCGTATTATCAACCAAACCGATTTTTACAAGGATCGCTGGGGCAGAATATTCTGATAACTCTGTGCCGATTATTTCCAATAAGCAAACAAACGCGCCAAATGCTTCATCTTCTGGAGGCGCATCCATTCTAACTTCATCTTTTTGGGATAAACGTGTATTCACCGTTTTACACCAATCAATATTCGGCGTAGGTGTAATTTCTGGTGTTGCAGTCTGCTCGGGTGTAGGGAGAAATGCAAAACTATCGGTGGGGGTGCTAGCCAGAACGGGCAATTCTGCGGGGGTATTCGTGGGAGGCATTACAGCTTCGACCGTTGGCGAACTTACAGGAGAGGGTGAACAGCCGGCAGCTGCGCCGATATAACTAATAAAAATCAGGACGCGGATAAAAATGCCAGTGAATTTTTTAATCATACAAAATGGCTCCTTTGTGATCTTGCATAAAGCCGATTATACGCACATCGACCAATCCCGGCAACGGAGGAATAACTGATCATATTGAATATCTAGCAAAAACAGCTTGAAATAAATTGGAGGGATATTAATTAAATAACTCATAATAACGACTAAAGTCATTACCACCATAGATATTCACCTTGCCCTTTCCCCTTGACAAATCTACATTGTTGCTATACAATTATAACAATCATACATTCATACAATTACACAATGCTACAGAAAAGAGCAATTATTGGTTGTTCAGCAGATAAAACTCAGTTTAGATTTTCGTTCCGGGGTTCCCATCTACTTGCAGATCATGGAGCAGATCCGCCAGAAGGTTGCCAGCGGCGAATTACCCCAGGGCGACCAGCTTCCCACTGTACGCCAGCTTGCCACCGATCTGCGGGTAAATTTCAATACCGTCGCCCGCGCCTATCGGTTATTAGATCAAGCAGGTTTGATTTCTACACAGCATGGTCGAGGCACTTACATTTGGGAAGCGCCGTCTTCAGAAACCCTGGATCAACTGCGCCAGCAAAGTCTGGATGGATTAACCCGCCGCTACATGAACGAAGCAGCCCGGCTTGGCGCCAAGCCCGAAAATATCAGCAAGCTTGTCAATGAATATATAAAACAATGGCTCGACACCGGTCAACCGCCAACTCCGGACTTCGATTAAGTAAAATTGATTTTAAAGAGGAAAAAATGAGCAAGAGAGAAACCCATACTGAACGAACTGCAGCATCAGCGCAATCCGCTTTACGCTTGAATGGTCCAGCCAGCTTACTGGCATCTGTTTTCGTGATTATTGGCGTTGTCGTTGCTATTTGGATGGATACCAGGGGATACTCAGATATTACTATCGCAATTTTCGTGGCAGTGATTATACTCATCGGAATTACCATTTCCATGTCGTTAAAGATCGCCCCTCAATGGGAAAAGGCAGTAATACTCCGCCTTGGCAAATTCCGCCATCTGGCGGGTCCAGGGATGTTTTGGATCATCCCTGTAATCGATGTTATAGCCAATTGGATCGATCACCGGGTAATGGTGACACCCTTCTCGGCGGAAAAAACCCTCACCAAAGACACTGTCCCGGTGGACGTGGACGCAGTGCTTTTTTGGGTCGTTTGGGATGCCGAAAAAGCCGCTTTGGAAGTAGCCGATTACCGCATCGCCATCGCTTGGGCTGCCCAAACCGCCTTACGGGAAATCATCGGGCAAATGTCTCTGGCGGATATTTTGGTCGGTCGTTCGAAAATGGATAATGACCTGCAGAAAATAATTGATGAACGCACCACCCCCTGGGGCATCTCGGTGCAATCGGTTGAAATCCGCGATATCATCATTCCGCAGGATCTGGAAGATGCCATGAGCCGCCAGGCGCAGGCAGAACGCGAACGTCAGGCTCGGGTTATCCTGGGCGAATCGGAAAAACAGATTGCAGCTTCGTTTGCTGAAGCATCCAATGCATATCAAGACAATCCAGTTGCGCTTCACTTACGGGCAATGAATATGCTCTTCGAGGGGTTAAAAGAAAAAGGCGCCTTGGTGATTGTACCCTCCAGTGCAGTGGATACCATGAATTTGGGTGGTATCAGCGGTATGGTCGCTATGTCTCAAACGGTAAAACCCGAATAACAAATTCTGGTGGAAACAAGGAGCCCAACCGAACAAAATAAACCCCGTGAAGTGGTTTAGAAAATAAGGAACAAGCTAATGACCGATACGATGATATGGGAATATCGAGTGCAAACCTGGGGTTCTATATGGAAAAGCAATAAAGATGAAAACCTGGAAGCGCTGCTCAACGAATGGGGTGAAGAAGGCTGGGAGGTGATCAGCACCCAACATGGAGCAAATAGCGAAAAGGTCAAGATAATCGCCAAACGCCCGCTCACCCATTCCAGACATCGAGAGCGCAGCTACCCCAGTTAAACAACAGACCTCCGTGGTTATGGATACCACGGAGGTCTTTATGTTTCACGTGAAACAAATTTACGTTTCCACGCCATTTTCCCGAGCCCAATCATCCAGGGTATCCTCCACTGTGTCTAAATATGCATCCAAAGCTTCCACTTTCTCCACAAATCCTTTTTCGAGTAAACCCAATTTCATACAAGCATTCTGCCATTCTTCCGAAGGCATATCTTTGAAAGAGTATAACGCCAATGTCCATGAATGCAGCAAGGGCCACAATGCCTGGCGTGGTTCTTCTCCTTCAAGTAACGCTTCGATTGCTTTGAGATAATAGTATTTTCGGTAATTGTGCAAACGCGCAGGCCGGTTTTCATCGGGAAGCGCCTGATAGGTTTTCTCCCAACTTGGCAGCCAGCTGCGAATTTCTTCGCGGTCTAATGCAGATCCGCCCAGAACGCCAAGCAAACCAGCGTATAATCCAGCTTTTCCTACTGCCACAGCACTTTTTTGGAAATCTTTTAAAAATCGCCGCTCTGTTAACGGCGGTCCGCTCAAACCAGCGATGGCATTTACCATATGTTCCACGGCTTTCAAATATTTCTCTACCGTTTCAACACCAGTTTTTGATCTCCCCTGCGCCAGCTCACTCCATATCTGGCGGGCATGCGATGCCTGGCTGGCAGTACGTCCCAATACATACTCAGGCTGGTCAAACTGCCCTCTGACGCTTGCCTGGGTGAAATCCATAATGTGCTGAGGGTCATAGAGAGTTTGGCATTTGTATATTGTGGGACCCATCCATGGGTGCATACGTAACCGCCGTGTTTGCATGTAATCTTTTTGGGTATGATGGGCAATATCCAGGTGAACATCATCCGTCAGGCGAACAATTTCTCTTTCCGGTTCTACCCGGTCTATGTGAATAAATGTCAAATCGATATCCCCGGTGCCTCCCATGAGATACTCTTCTTCCAGCAGTGCACCGCTAAGGTAAACCGCAAGGATTGTTCGGTCTTTATGTGTGCGCTGTGCGACAGTTTCACGAGCCAATTTAAGCAAAGAATCGCGATTAATTCGCATAATTACTCGCTCCCCTTGAGTTCCAGCGAAAAGCTGGCTTGAAATGGAGGTAGTTTTAGTTCCTGA
>JAAZNS010000370.1 GCA_012798185.1 Chloroflexota bacterium
ATATTTCATTGTTATCCTCGTATAATGTTGAAAAGCTTTTTTTAATGATAGTGTTTAGTTTTGCTGTTGAGGAATATCTAAAATATTCAACTACGATGAATCAGTAATTTCATTTTTTCTTTGGATAATTACCTCCTGTTTTTTTGTTATTTAACAAATGTATTTATTTGTAAATAATACCTAGCATTAGGCTGGTATTCTGCCAGTTAATGGTATTGGATATCACGACGATTTGTGCACAATTTTTTTGAGTTATTTAATTTAATTTGCCCTCCTCTAGTTGGAATGAGTAATATAAGAATATCAACGGGATTTATTTTATAGATATGTCATTTTAATTGGGGTAAACCAATTATAAATTGTTGATAAAGAAAAAATTAAATTTACCAAATAAAAAAGCAGGTTCAAGGATGTGGTTGAGTCCTTGAACCCGTTACTGGCGTATTCCTATTTATAGTAAAGGTTGTTTATACCAGCTTGTTTGATATATTCGCTATCTGTCCCTGATCGTTAATTGATAATACTTTACCCAGATCGAGTAAAATGATCAACTTGCTTTCCAGCTTCGCGATGCCGGTGATGAAAGCTGAATCTACAGTTGTGATAATGGGCGGAGTTGGCTCGATGGCTTCTTCGGGAACGCGCAAGACTTCCGAAACAGCATCGACGATCATGCCGACTTTGACATTATCGATGGCGATGTGGATGATGCGGCTGTCTTTGGTGGTATCTTCGGGGGGCAGATTAAACCGTTTGCGCAGATCGATCACGGGTAAAACTGCGCCGCGCAGATTGGTGACGCCTTCGACGTATGAAGGGGCATGAGGTACGGCGGTGATTTGCTGCATCTTGATGATGCCTTCGACCATGGCGATATCGACGCCATAATGCTCATTAGCGAGTTCGAAAACGACAAGTTGATGCTCCATAAATTACTATCTCCTTTTTTCCCTTACTTCAATACCGCTGCCCTAGAAATGCTATCGATGAGGATTTATAACTGCGAACAGGTAATTTCTTAAAATTTTAATTTTCCTGTTAAACATTGAAAAATAAACGAAAAATGGAAGTAAGTGTAGATTTCTCTTGCAAGTAATATCACTTCCGCGTTAATCAGGAGTATCTCATGATATACCTGAAATTTATTATTAATAATAAAAATTAAGTGAATCTTTAATTAATACAAAATATGTTGTGTAAACTTATACTTGAATAATATATTATTGTGGTATATCCAAACTCGCCTCAACTCAATGAAGTATAAATAATATAACTCTGATAATAAATCCGGAAATGGCTGGTTTGGTATACTTTATTGGTAAAGAAAGGCGAATCATAATGGTTAACTAAAAAGGGGGTTCAAAGAATATGCCCGTTTCTTGAACCCCTGGTTTATCATATGATCAGTATTATGGTAATTGTTTCAGATTCAAGCCGGCACAGCCGACAGCGCCATTAACTTTTCCTGCTCATTGATCGATAGCACTTTGCCCAGGTCGAGTAGAATCACCAGCCGGTTATCGATTTTAGCGATGCCGGTGATGAAAGCTGAATCTACAGTTGTGACAATGGGCGGAGTTGGCTCGATGGCTTCTTCGGGAACGCGCAGGACTTCCGAAACGGCATCGACGATCATGCCGACTTTGACATTATCGATGGCGATGTGG
>JAAZNS010000371.1 GCA_012798185.1 Chloroflexota bacterium
TCGATAAGAATTTCTACGAGATTGCCTATGCCTTTAACCGACAGTTCGGAGAGAGCGGCATCTACCGCGGTTTACCCCTGTATAATTTTGCCGACAATCACGATGTCGACCGGGTCGCTAGCAAGCTGGATAATCCCGCCTACCTGACCACATTATGCGCCCTGCTGTTCACCATGCCGGGGATTCCATCGATTTATTACGGCAGCGAGTTTGGCATTACCGGGGAAAAAACCGATGGATCAGATACCGCGCTGCGACCCTGCTTAGACCTTCGGCAATTGCAAACTAACTGCCCCCAACCCCGCCTGCCGGCATGGATTGCCCGCCTGGCGCAGGTTCGCCGTCATACTCCTGCCCTTCGTTATGGCGATTACCACCAGCTCTACGTCAGTCACCAACAACTGGCGTTTCTGCGCCGTTTCGAAAAGGATATCACTATCGTGGTGATCAATGCTGCGCCTGAGACAGTGGATGTTTCTATCCCCTATCCCCTCGATCCTGGAATTGGATTAAAAGAATTGCTCCAAAACGGCGAAATATCCTTAGCTGGCTCTTCCACCCTCACCATAACCATGCTTCCGAATTCGGCAAGCATTCTAAATTCCAGCTATCCATGACAACCTTTGATCTACTCAATATAATTTTTATCGCCAGAGCGATTGCCAATCCGCAATTCAAGGGGTATGATTGATCAATATTCGGAATATCAATAAATAATTTTTTCGATATCCGATCGTCTTTAATTTACGATTGAAAGAATGATTGATCAATCCGATGAATAAACCCCTTTCCCATTTACTTGTTCCCATATTAAAACTTCTCGCCCGCACTCGCCTGCCTGAAACCAGCGGGCAGGTTGTACTAACTGGCTTGAACCACCAGGTTGAAACATTCTTTGACCAATGGGGGGTGCCGCACATCTATGCCCGCGATATCCATGATGCTGCCTTTACCCAGGGATATATCCATGCCAGCGAGCGGTTATTTCAAATGGATTTCAACCGCCGTCTGGTAGCAGGCAGACTTTCCGAGATTTTGGGCGAGGTTTCTGTGCCGCTCGACCGCTGGATGCGCACCCTGGGGATGCGCCGGTCAGCCGTTGACGGAGTGAATCATTTGCTACCGGAAACCCTCTCCCTTTTAGAAGCCTATTCAGCCGGGATCAATGCCTTCATCGTAAAAGGACGCCTTCCCCTCGAGTTTACGTTGCTGCGCTATCAGCCCGAACCCTGGCAGCCCGTAGACTGTGCGGCATGGACAAAGATGATGGCATGGACGCTTTCGGTCAACTGGGAAACGGAGCTGCTACGCGCCCATCTGGTCGAACGCCTGGGAGCGGAAAAAGCTGCCCAGCTCGAACCGCCCTATTTCGAACGCTATCCTTATATCGTGCCGCCCGGTGTGGATTACTCGGTCATTTGTGACCATGCCTTACGCCGCCAGGATTTCTACCGGCGCTACACCGGTCCTAATGCAGGCTACGGTGTGGGAAGTAATAATTGGGTAATTGCCGGCTCGCGCACTGCCTCAGGTAAACCACTCCTGGCAAACGATATGCACCTGGCAATGACCATCCCCAGTATCTGGTTCGAGAATCACTTGTGTGCGCCTAATTTTCAGGTGACGGGAGTGTCCTTCCCCGGAATACCTGGTGTGATCGCCGGGCATAATGGACGTGTCGCCTGGGGTTTCACAAACGGTTTCCCCGATGTGCAGGATTTGTACATCGAGCATTTACACCGCCGCGATGACGGTGGTGTCCAATATGAGTTCAAAGGCAAGTGGATGGATGCCCGGGTAGTGAATGAGACCATCTATATAAAAGGCGGGCAAAGTGTAACCGAAGAAGTAATCATCACCTGTCACGGTCCGATCATCAACAATTTGGCGCCCGATCTGGCTGGCGAACTGCCGCTTGCCATGCGCTGGACTGCTCTGGAACCAGATCGTATGCTGGATGGCATCTCGGCAATGAACCGCGCCCGCAATTGCACCGAATTCCGCGAAGCCCTGCGCAATTGGGCAGTTCCCGTCCAGAACACGGTCTATGCCGATATCGATGGGAATATCGGTTACAGCTTTCCCGGCAAAGTGCCCATCCGTCATCAAGGCGATGGACGGCTGCCGGTGCCAGGTTGGACTGGTGAATTTGAGTGGGATGGATACATCCCTTTCGAAGAACTGCCTCATCTTTACAATCCGTCAAAGGGGTATGTTGTTTCTGCCAATAACCGCGTGGTGGATGACGATTACCCCTACTTTATCACCCGTGATCACGTTATGGGTGACCGCGCCCAGCGCATCACCGAGATGATCGAGCAATTCAGTAAAATTGATCCTGCTATCGTTCAAACCATGCAATTCGACCAAATCTGTCCTTCAGCGCGAGAGATCGGGCAATATTTACATACGTTAACATGCGACAATGCCGAGCTTTCCAAAATACTTGAATTATTCGGCGATTGGGATGGTCACCTCTCCGCAAACAGCCCGCAGGCTGCTATTTACGAAACTTTCGTCCCGCATATGATTCGTGCTGTCCTGTCGAATAAACTGGGCGACCTCACCGAACGCTACCTCGGCAGGGGTCCTACTCCTGTCCTGGCAGAAAACAGCATATTTGGTGACCGGGCATTGGAATGGTTGCAAAAAACACTCAGCGAGCCCCATTCTCATTGGTTCGACCAAGGACATGGCGAAACACGCGACGATATGATGCGGATTGCACTGCGTCAAACGATCGATCTGCTCAAAGAAAAAATGGGCGCTAATCCCCAAGATTGGGCATGGGGGAAATTCCACCATATGCGGTTCGCGCATTCATTGGGGCGGGTATCTCCCCTGGACTTGTTGTTCAACCGTGGTCCTTATCCTTTGGGGGGAGACTATAATACAGTATGGGCAACTGGAGCCAGTTATTTCAACCTGGAGTATGATGAAATCGTCGGCCCCCCCTTCCGCTTCATCGCTGATCTATCTGATTTAAACCACTGTTTTGGGTTGCTGGCGCCCGGTCAATCCGGCAATCCAGCCAGCCGTCACTTCGATGACCAGATCGACGCCTGGTTCAACAAAGGTTACTATCCTATGTATTTCAACCGGGAGGATGTGCAAAAGAACGCAAAAAGCAAGTTGGTGTTAAAAAGTGGGTAGGAGTCAGGTATATTCATGGCAGGTGAACCTGTATATCTTACTCATTCTATTCATATTATGTGATTTTAAGATCTCTCATCTGATGATTATGTATTAAAGTCTTATTACAAAAAAATCTTGAACGTCCTGCTTATTCTATCCATCCTGTCATTATTTTTATGAAAATTAATCTGATCGATAAACTAATCGCCCCATCCACCCGGCAGTTCTTCAAACAGGGCAGGAGTATTCCGGGTTACCGCTTTGTCGATTTTCTGCATGGCTTGATTTACGCTCGTTGGACATATCTTTATATTCGTCTTGGGATTGGTGAATCCCCCCTGGTAAAACGCTTTTCCCCGGCATTAGCCTGGCTGGGGGCACTGCTTGAGAAAATCATTATTCCCTCCGAAACGAGCACGAAGCAAATCACCTTCGCCGATACCTACCACGGAAAAGTTGTCCCATTGGAAGCAGCCCGTCAACTGGTGACCATCAATGAGAATATTGCTCTGCCCAACCTCGAAAAGATCATTCCCTACCAATTGGCCCGCGACATCATTTTACAAAATCCCGATCACATTACCGTTCTGGATTGTCCTTGCCGCAGCGCCCGCTCCAACCCCTGCCTGCCGTTGGACGTTTGCCTGATCGTCGGGGAACCTTTCGCCAGCCTGGTTATCGAACACCACCCAAAGCGTTCACGGAGAATTACCAGTCAGGAAGCCCAAGATATCCTGCGCCAGGAAGACGAGCGCCATCATGTCCACCATGCCTTTTTCAAAGACGCCATGCTGGGAAGATTTTATGCCATTTGCAATTGCTGCGCCTGCTGCTGCGGCGCCATGCAAGCACATAAAAACGGGAATCCAATGTTGGCATCCAGCGGCTACATATGCCGGGTGGATGATAATTTATGTATGGCATGTGGAGAATGCACAGCAATATGCCAATTCAACGCGCTTTCTCTGGTTGAAATGACAATCCATATCGATGAGGCAAAATGTATGGGTTGCGGTATCTGTGTATCACAATGTTCTCAGGAAGCGCTGTCCTTGGTGCTGGCGCCAGAAAAAGACAAACCACTGGAAATCCTCCAGTTAATTGAAGAAATGTCACCGGCAATTCTTCCGCCTTAACAGCCAAAAGCTAAATCTTAAACATTAACCATATCGGCATTCGTGCAGGAGCGCAAACCCAGCCTGGTGGTGCCGGTTTTCTCTTTGGTGAGGAAAACAAGCTTTCCACATAAAGAACTAATCGTCATTGGCAGGGCTTTTGGAGTATTTACTTTTGTTACAGGAGTAAAAGATAGAGAAACCAGATCAACAACACCGCCGCGATCGATAAGTGGAAAATTTGTGAATGTTATGATCATTTTTATTGTTGAACATTTTGGCGCCTCCATCGATTTTCCCATAATTAATGGATTAATCCACCCTTTTCACCAATGATCGATCAACGTAATTGATACCAATATAATCCCATAATACAGTAACACTGTCAAGGAAAATAAGGTAATGACGATTGGCTGACATGAAAATAATAAGATTAATGGGAAAGCAGGAAAGTAGAAAACAAATTCCCTTAAATTCCCGACTTCTTCAAAAAATGAGGTATTTTCGGCCGATTTTATTCGCCCGCCCTCTGCTATAATTGACCAAATTACAATTAAGGAAGGGAATATGGTACACCTCAACGTCCTCAACAACGAAGAAATCGAAGCTATTCACCAGGCAACACTCCGAGTATTGAATGAGACCGGCGTCATCTTAACCCAACTCGAAGGCAGGTCGTTTCTGCTGGATAATGGCGCCAAAGCCGAGGGAGACAGGGTCTTTCTACCCCCCGATTTGGTAGAAAAAGCTCTTAGCCATTGCGTGTCTCAGGTCCCAGTACGCGGTAGAAATGGAAAAGTCGAGGTTTTGGGAGATGGCAGCCTGCACTGGCACAACCTGGGCGGCGCACCCAACATCTACGAACAAAATACCGGGATACGCCGCAAAGCAACTATCCAGGATGTTCAGGAAAGCACGCTCGTTATGGACGCGTTGGAATCCGTAACCACCATCACCCCTATGTACACACCGCAGGACATCCCCGGTGAGGTGATGTCGCTTGCTATGTACCGTCATGCCTTGCCATTCACCACCAAACCGGTGCAAGGTCCCGGTGTGCAAACCAAAGCTGAAGTGCGTTACGCCGTCCAAATGGCTGCGGTTATTGGTGAACCGAAAGAAGTGCTCACGTTAGGCATCTCGCCAGTTAGCCCCCTGATTTTCCCGGATGATGTCGTAGAAGCAATTTTCGAAGCTGCCCGTTTGGGAATTGCCATTGGACCGCTGCCCTGTCCTACTGCCGGAACGACTGCGCCGTTTTCCATATCAGGAGCAGTAACACAACAAAACGCCGAAGTGGTGACCGCTGTCGTGCTGGCGCAATTGGTGCAGCCTGGTTTGCCCATGGTGTATTGCGGCAGACTGGCAATGATGGATCCCCGCTCCGGTCAGGTGCTGAGCGGTGTGGAGAATGGTTTGGCTTCTGCAGCTACAGTGCATATCGCCCACCGTTATGGCTTGCCTGTTAATGTCTATGGATTTTCTACCAACGCCCACACCCTGGATATTCAAAGCGGTTACGAACGAGCTATCAATGCAATTATCCCGGCGCTAACCGGCGCCGATGAACTCTCCGGTATTGTAGAAATGGAAGTAGGCGTGATGGGTTCGCTGGCTCAGATCGTCTGCGATAACGAAATTGCTGCCAACGTAATCCGCGCCCGTAGAGGTTTCGCTGCTGATCAACAGGCATTGGCGGCGGATGTGATCGCCAGCGCGATGCAGGGCAGCCGTAATTACCTTGGGCAAAAACATACCCGCGATTTCATGCGCTCCGGTGAATTGCTGATGACCCGCTTGGCAGACCGAAGAACATGGGATGCCTGGGAGCAAGATGAAAGACGAGGTATCGCTGAACGAAGTCAGGCAGAAGCCGAGAGAATTCTACGGGAACATCAAGTGCCGCCATTGAGCGAAGCCCAGGAACGTGAATTGGACAAAATCATGGCTGCTGCAGAAAAAGAGCTGGTCAAGAAATAATCGGCAAGATTTATATATGTCGATTTTTGACATATTAAGAAGGGATAATGAAAGTTGGAGGCGCATATGCAACAAACACGCATAGCCATTATTGGCGCCGGAAATATTGGCTCATCCATTGCCAACGGTCTGGCAGAATCGGAGCTATTCGCCCCGCAAGATATTATATTAACCCGGCGGAGAATTCATTTGCTGGATGAGCAAAAGAAACGCGGTTTTATTATCGAGAAAGATAACCTCACTGCGGTTCGCCAATCAGAAGTCGTCATTATCGCCGTTGAACCACTCCAGACCGATCATGTGCTCGAAGAAATCAGCCCGGCGTTGTTACCGGAGAAGCATACCCTTATCTCCATTGTTACCGGCATCTCCACCCACCAGATCAAAGAAAAAATTAGTAAAGAGATACCCATAGTTCGCGCTATGCCCAATACAGCCATCGCCGTGAGGCAATCTATGACCTGTATTGCCTCTGCCAGTACCAATGGCAAGGCAATCGAAATGGCGAAAACCATTTTTTCAACCGGAGGGCAAACCCTGGTCATCCATGAAGAGCAAATGGATGCCGCCACTGCCCTGGTAGCCTGCGGGATCGCTTTCTTTTTCCGCGCCATCCGGGCTGCCTCGCAAGGCGGCATCGAGATTGGCTTCCACGCCGATGAAGCCCTGGAGATGGCAGCGCAAACCGCCAAGGGCGCCGCTTCGCTCCTTTTGTTTTCCGGTAACCACCCCGAATCCGAAATCGATAAAGTCACCACCCCGCGCGGCTGCACCATAGCCGGCTTGAACCGGATGGAACATGAAGGCTTCAGTTCAGCGCTGATCAAAGGTATCACCGTTTCTGCAGAGAAAGCTTCAAAGCTTTATACCAAAGAATCCGGTTAAGAGTGAGGAAACCTTTGTCCGATCCAACGCTCGTTCGACCATCCATAGTCGATTGGTTATTGGAAAAAGATAATCCTTCGGTGCGTTATATCACATTGAGGGAAATCTTGGATTTCCCTCAAGACGATCCGCAAGTGCTTCAAGCGAGGTCGGATATTATGCAATCCGGTCCCGTTCCCAAAATCCTCAGCCGCCAAAAGCCGGAAGGGTATTGGGGCAAACCTGAAGATTTTTACGAGAGAAATAAATACAAAGGGACAGTTTGGTCGTTTATATTACTGGCGGATTTGGGTGCAGACGGCAGGGACGAACGCATGCAAGACGCCATCGACCTGTTACGTTCGAAGCGGGATGATCAAGGAAGGTGGATCAATGAGCGTCCCTATTCCGGGCGCATGCAGGTGACAATCGAACCAGAAGGTCAGCCCAGCAAATGGGTTACGCTTCATGCTTTGAAGGTGTTGAAATGGGTAAAACAGATGAATATCGCCAGGCATTAGCAAAGTTATCTGATTGGGATGAATATTTATTGAAAAATTCCGGGCTACCTGGTCCACGCGGTAACCTGGAATTAGCAGCCGTTGTAGCAGATGAAGGGAATTTAGCACTCTTTGAACGTTATATAACTTATGACGCCCAAACTGCTCCCACTAATTCACCCTATGAATTCCTGGCATTTTGCGGTGTGCTGGGTCTGGGCAGATTGGTCGCTGAGGGAAAAGCTGGCTATTTATCCATTATCCGCACTTTTGCCTCCGACCCCCGCTGGCGATTGCGCGAGGGGGTCGCCCAAGCATTGCAAAGATTGGGCAAAGTGGATATGACGCGTCTCCTTCAAGAAATGGAAATTTGGAGCCAAGGGTCATGGTTGGAAAAGCGCGCCGCCGCCGCGGCATTAGCCGAACCCATTCTTTTACATAATCCGTATCAAATCGAGCAGGCGCTGCGCATCCTCGACGCAATCACTGCCAGCTTATTGACCTGCCAAAATCGAAAAAATCCCGATTTCCTTACCCTGCGCCAGGGTCTAGGCTATTGCTGGAGTGTGATTGCAGCTGCTCTTCCTCAAGAAGGTTTACCCTTTATGGAAAAATGGATTTGTAATTCAGATCCTGATATCCGCTGGATCATGAAAGAAAACCTGAAGAAAAAACGTCTGATAAGAGTCGCTCCGCAATGGGTTGAA
>JAAZNS010000372.1 GCA_012798185.1 Chloroflexota bacterium
TGAAATATTAGAGGACATCATCGAAGAATACGATGTGGAAAAGGACATTGCCCAGGAAACATTTCTATTCAACGACACCATCCGGAACAACTTACTTGTCGCCAATCCTGATGATGATGAAGAGATGTTGCTGGAATCATTGAAACTGGCCATTTGCAGATGAATTCGTTTCTAAACTACCCGACGGATTAGATACATTGGTTGGTGATCGGGGTGTTTTGCTTTCTGGTGGGGAAAGGCAGAGGCTGGCATTGGCCCGGGCATTGTTACGTGAACCTTCTTTACTTATCCTGGACGAAGCCACTAGCAATTTAGACTCAGAAAATGAGAGGCGTATCTTGAACGCTATTGAAGACCTGCACGGGGAGATGACCATTCTGGTGATCGCACACCGATTGTCCACTATTCGCAAGGCGGATTATATTTATTTAATGGAAAATGGTGTTTTGATAGAGTCTGGAACGTGGACTTCACTTTTGGAAAAGGAAAATGGACGATTTAGGGACTTGTATGAGGTTCAGTCCTAAAGTTTAAACAGTTATAACCTTGTATAAACCAAGAAGCAGTTTTTAAATTCCCGCATCAGCGCTGATTAATTCTAACTCGTACCTGACAATCCTGTTATCCTGGTCAATAAAACTAAAACCGAAAAAAGCTTCACCACCAGCAGGTATGACCTTAGGGTTCAGATAGACAGTATCATTCACGGCCACCACATTACCCTCTGCATCGAAGGTGGTAGCTTTCATCTTCAAATTGAAGGCATCGTACCTGTTGTTATTTTTCAGATAACCTTTGACGTAGTAATAATTGGTTCCATTGTATTCATGATGCTCTGCAGTTACATTGTCCACGATTGTAATGTTTTCTAGGGAGATGGTTTTCTCACCGAAAGTACCCTTGGGTGCTTCCTTGGTTGTGCAGCCAGAGACTGAAACGGTAATTGCAAACAATAACAATAATATTATCATAATTTTTCTGGACATAGAGATCATCACTCAATTAGGTTCAAATTACATTTTATTAATCATTCAATTTCTTATTATAAATATAATATAATAATAGGTAAGAATACATGAAATAATTATATTTATAATTTTTTATGAGATGATTATTTATGGCGCCTGAAAAAGTTCTAGATGTGGAATTATCAAACGAGTATAAATTATTACTCCTATGCGCCAGAACCAGAATGAAAGAAGAGATTGAAGAAGAAATAAAATCTCTAATACATCAGGATATAGATTGGGATTATTTACTTCAAATATCTGCCAAACATAGATTAACTCCTCTACTTTACTGGCAACTTAACTCTGTATGTTTCGATTCAGTCCCGCCTGAGATAATGGAACGTTTGAAAACTTATTTTAATGAAAATGCCCGTCGGAACTTGTTGTTTATGGGGGAGCTTCAGAGGATTTTGAATCTCTTCGAAGATCAGGGGATAATGGCTATTCCCTATAAAGGCCCAATTTTAGCAACACAAGCTTATGGGAACCTTGTATTCCGCGAATTTAGTGATCTTGACATTTTTATTCAAAAAAAGGATTTTTTGAAGGTCAAAGAGTTGCTCCTTGCCAATGATTTTGATACACAATTCCGCCTGGAAGGTTCGCAGGAGAGAAAATATCTCCAATCGCAACGGGAGTATAAATTCATCAACTCTGAAACTAATATAAACCTTGAAATACACTGGAATTTTACAGGATTATCATTTTCAGGAGATTGGAATTATTTTCTCAATGAGCAAAACTACCAGCAAACTAAAACGGGGATTTTTAACCTTAAACCAGAAGATATGTTTTTGGTTTTATGTATTCATGCTTCTGGACA
>JAAZNS010000373.1 GCA_012798185.1 Chloroflexota bacterium
ACTATCTCAGCTTTAAATTTCCCTTGGTCGATTGCCCGGATTGCCTTCATTTGACTCTTGAGAGCATATTCATCCATGGCTTCACGGGTTACCTGGTATTCCTGGGCAATGAATTCCGCTGAATCACCCATCCCCCAATTTTCAAAGGGATCCCACAAGCCGTCATTCAGTAATACATCGATTAATCTGCCATGTCCAAAGCGCAGTTCGTTATTGCGGCCTTCCACGAGAAAGGGTGCTCTGCTCATACTTTCCATCCCCCCTGCCACAAACAGATCGCCATCCCCCGCATGGACCGCCTGAGCTGCCAGCATCACAGCTTTTAAACCTGAACCGCAAACCTTATTTATCGTCGTTGCCCCCACCGTTGAAGGCAGTCCGGCAAATATGGCTGCCTGCCGGGCTGGATTTTGTCCCAATCCCGCGGACACAACATTTCCCATGATGACTTCTTTGATATCTGCCTTATTTTGTATCCCCGCTCGCTCCACCGCTTCTTTTACCACCAGGGCGCCCAGCTTTGGAGCCGGGATTGTTGCGAGACTGCCTTGAAACTTCCCCATCGGTGTACGAACCGCGCTTAATATCACGCATTCGTCGGACCCTTCAACCATCGCAACCTCTCCTTTCACCATTTTTCTTTTATTCGGCGATGTGTCTCCTCCAATGATTCGGGTAATACTCTGGTATGCGCCAGGGAAGACATGAAATTTGTATCGCCTTCCCAACGCGGTACCACATGCATATGAACATGATCGGCGATTCCAGCACCAGCCGCTTCGCCAATATTCATTCCTACATTAAAACCTTCAGGACAATAAACTTTCTGCAGCACCTTAATGGCATGATTGGCCAGCTCCATCATTTCTGCCCGTGTTTCGCTCGATAATGCATCGAGCGAGGGCACATGGTCACAAGGAACGATCATTAAATGCCCGCTTGTATAAGGATACCGGTTTAAAATAACAAATGCGTGCTTACCTCTGGCAATAATACAAGATTCGATATCGTCAGGATCACAAAATGCCGTACACAAGGGGCAGCCATTACTTTTATTATGATTTTGAATATAGACCATACGCCACGGGGACCACAAATAATTCATAGTTAAATTATTTTAACAAAGAATTGGCTTTCGTGGAATAGTTGAGACATTGTCGATCAAGCTGGCATTATATTCAAAGAAATGTATTGTATTTTATTTTGAGTAGGTTAGAATCATCATATTAGGGAAACTCAAATTTCCTGATCATAGTGATGAGATCGATTTTGGGGTGAATCCAATCACCATGGCAGCGTCACTAGAGAATTAACCCACCCATACCATGACACCCAATAACAGTGCCGCCACACTGACGATAATCCCAACCTATCAATTATCGCAAATGAAACATCGATTTGCATACCGCCCAACGAACGCATCGGCGCGGCCGTCACCTGTATTATCGATGGCGAAACGATCAAAGTCGCCATCGAAGAAAATACATTCCCGGTTCGCTATATCGGCATCGTCAGCCAGGAGGAATCTTGAAGTACGTGTTTGTGAACGGTTTTTTCGTCAGTTATAAATTGGTTGCCCAGGAGTATACTTTTGTCGAGAGCTATCATCCAAATATAACTTGCTGCGATACATTTCTGAAAGCCGATCAAACGGCATATACTGCCCAAATAAGTCTCTGGGCGCCGGTTGAAATCCTAATTCCCACAGTATCCAAAGTAAAGAATACCGGTTGCGATCTGGCTTATCCGACGCTGTGTATACCTTCATCCCCCCAGGTTTAGATTATGGTGATATAACTTATTGTAATTTAAAAGTTTTATCCCCTAATCCACACAATTTCGATGGAAATGATAATGTTGGCATTGGTTGCGAGAATTATTAAATTAAAAGGGTAAAAAATTTCCAATGCACAAATAAAGGTAAAATTATCTCTCACGAACAAAATATTAATGCGCAGAAAATTACTTTCTAAGAAAACTCTATATCTTAGTGGCTTTATGGTATATATCTTCATTCAGAAAAAACCATTGAGGAAATAAA
>JAAZNS010000036.1 GCA_012798185.1 Chloroflexota bacterium
ATTTTGCCAACACATCCAGGGTTCCGGTCTGCCGGCGCGCACTTCGTCTGCACACACTGTGGAATCTGGCTCGTAACCCAGCTTTTGGGTCTCTTTTAGCAGCACGGCTGCCATTGCACGAGTATAACCAGTGCAAGAGCCAATCTTCATATTCCGCCTCCGGCAAGCATCAATGGTTTCACGCGTACCGGGAATCAAATCGGCATAATGGGGTAAACAATTCACGAGCGAAGGAATATATTTATTAAAAATTCTTTCAACATCTTGTTCCGAGGGCAGTTTTCCAAATTTTTCTTTCCAACGGTTTAAAACAGAGGGTATTTGAAGTATTAAGCGGATATGGTCTTTTTTATGGGTGCCCATGGGCGTACGAGCTTCTTCGATAGAAATGGGCAGTCCCTCCTGGTTGAATAAATCCATAACGGCAACAGTCGGTGCCAGGCTGCCATAATCGACTGTTGTTCCAGCCCAGTCGAAAATGGCAGCTTGTAAATTACCTCGATAAGGAAAGCGGGTATTGTGTTTCATTTTTTCCTTTGTTATTGAGGGGCAAAATTTGTCAACTTTACAAGAGTGATCCTTCAATATTGTTACGAAGTCGATTCGTCGCGGCTGGGATAATTATACCTGAGCAGGATGAATTGGGTGGCAACACCGAGAAATAATAAAGTGATCAGGGTGAAGAGGGGAGATATCTCCCCAAGATTGCTGTTTTGCGTTACCAATATCGCGCCAGACAATGATGAAATAACAATAATTGAAAAAACATCGAAAAAATAAATTAACGCAACACCAATGATGAAAGCGATGACGAAATAAAGCCAGGAAAACCAATCCATGTTCGCACCGAAAAATATCGGTAAATTATAAACAAGAAATGTGCAATGCAGCCCTCCCCCAATAATGGTTGTAATGCGTTTATGTAAAAATGCGATTAAGGAAGCTAATATTCCATATTTGATATCATTACTAAACAAATTCCAGGTTTGGGTAATATGCAGTAATTCGGAGCCGATATAATCACCCAGCAATAAACCTGCTGCCCCAACGAAAAACCATGAAATATGACAGCCGGCAAACAATAGAACAAATCCGATCGTCATTTTTAAAATGGGCATGATTTTCCCTCTCCAAAACTGAGTGAAATGGAAATTAATTGAAATTAATTTATGCCAAGTTTTGTTGTTCTATCCGTTTGTTATAATGATAAGGTTCAATTACTGCTCCCCAGGCTGCTGAGTAGTTACATTCTTAGAGAGAAGCATATTCGGCTATGACCGCTAACTTAATCATTATTTTATCGTTTTCTTTTGTAAAATCAATGGCAGCAACTGAAAATACACTCCGCGACCATTTTTGTTATCATTCGTATTCTAAATTGAAATGATATTGAGTTTACAACTGATCGGGCTATGGTGAAGCTCACCCAAGCTGGCTGAGTAGGCAGGTTAGCTTGAATTTCGACTAGCGATGATATTATCAGTTGACTTGAAAGGAGAAAACAAATGACAAAGTTTATCATTCGATGGATTATCAATGCAATCGCTGTATATGCTGCCGTAATGATTGTTCCCGGCATCGAACCGCAAAGCGGAAATTGGATTTCGTTCATCTGGTTAGGATTGATCTTTGGTATCGTAAATGCTTTTCTTGGACCGATCTTGAAATTGCTTACCTGCCCCTTGATTTTGCTTACCCTGGGATTTTTTACCCTGATTGTAAATACTTTCTTGTTCTACCTTGCTGGTTATTTAGGTTCATCCTTCGGGGTAGGTTTTGATGTGGCGGGTTTTTGGCCAGCTTTCTTGGGATCAATCATTGTTAGTGTTGTTTCCATCTTTTTAAGTCTGATTTTCAAGGATGAATTGAAAAGGTAATGGCTGATCTTGAAGATTAATTCTCAGTTAATAAAATGGTTATGCAATTGACTTTCATCCCTTCTGGGCTTATACTGAATGTGGATGAAAACGACCCATGATTTGGAGTTTACCAGCAGATTAATATGACAGCACGCGCACCATAGCGCGTGCTTTTTTCATTCGTCTCACCGGAAAGGAGATTTTGGAATGGATTATGGAATGATCGGTAAGATCGAGAAAGCAAAGCGATATGCCAATCAAAAGGATAGAATTCGATTTGATTCTCTCACAGTTACGTTTTCGGGTGAAAATAATCCCCATGTAGTGAAATTTAATAATGGGGAATGGCAATGTGATTGTGATTTCTTTCAGAGCCGGGGGCGTTGCAGCCATACCATGGCGTTGGAGATGATATTGGAAGGGATGCTGCCAGAACCTGTTGCAGGCGGGTAATACAATCATCAATCATCGAAGAAAAAAGCCTCCGTTCGGGGGCTTTTTTATATGCGAAAATCTAAATTACAATCATCACATTCAATGGATGCTGGCAGAAAATATCATGATTTTATTATTGCTGACTGGTAAAATGCCCAATACACAATTTGATATTTACATTCCCTTGAAGTAAATTTTTACAAATTAGATTTCGATACAGGGTTGGAAAATTCGAGATTTTTTGCTTTAATACCTAAAATGGAACAGCTCTTGCAACAAAATGTGACGAAGAACATAAGCGATATAAATATTGTATTTGTAAGGTGAAATTAATATTTATATTGTTTCATCTTGTATAATAATTTCTAATATTTTCCCTTTTTGGGAAAGGAGATAATATTATGAACAAAAGGTCAACATTCATTATTTTCTCGATATTCTTGGTTTCGTTTTTGTTATCTGCAGCACTGCCAGCAAATTCATGGAGATATCCGCTAACGATAAAAAATAATACACACACCAAAGTGTTTATAAAATTGGAAGCACCGAAAGCTTTTTATTATTTTAAACTTAATCCGGGTGTGACTAAAAAATACACCATAAAAGGTACCACCTATAAAGCGACTTTCTGGGGCTGTTATTCGAAGAAAATAATCAAAAAATGGGAAGTCAATCGAAAATATAAAATCCTTTTTCCGGTATGCAACGCTCAGGATCATGGCAATGAAATGGGTGTTCTGCGGATCATATTTCCGCGCGATGATGACGACGACGATGATTAACCAATGGGGGATGATGATCTGATAATATTAAAATTTACACTTCCAGATTATATCCATGTAATGAATGGATTTGATTGAATAAAGTATTGACCTGTCTGTTTAAGAGACAGGTCGATTTTTTAATCGACGCTCATTATTTTAAAAGACGATTTTTGTATTTATATTCAGGTGCCCATTTATTTGCTTCCTGTTTGATAACAATATGCCATCAGATTTTTCTTGATTGATGATTATTTTCCCGTTTATATCGAAATCACCTTTTCAGCTTTAAACTGCGCTTCGATGATGTCGGTCATACCGCCAACGATACCAACTTGAACTTTTTCGGTCAGATTAAAATATCCTAAACAGGTACTGCACAGGATCAAACGCACACCTTTAGATTCTAATCTTTTAAGTATGTCTATGATGGGCGATCCTTCCACAGTTAGCTTAACGCCATTAGTGTAAAAACAAATGGCTGCTGGAAGAATATTATTTTCGTCGAGCAGTTTAAAGTAAGTTGTAATTAATTTTTGCTGCAAAGCGGGTTCAGCATCTCCCATACCGTTATGGGAAACAAGGACAACAGTATCAGAATTTTGAACTGACAAAATAACCTCCTTATCGTAAATATCGTTCATCTCCTACCCGGCGAGTAATTTTTTGATCTAGATGGTTAAGCAACGCCAGGGTATACCGCCGGGAGGACTCAAATAAATCACGCGCCTGGGCAACGGTGATCTTTTCATATTTTTGCAGATAAGCCACGAGACGGTCAATCATGTCATGGTAGATATCAGACAGAAAGTAGATATCATCACCTATTGCCACCAGGTCACCCCGGTAAATAAGTGCCTGCAATAATTCGGCATCGATTCCCATTGTTTTCATTACCTCCTCGCCGGTGGGAGGCGTCGTTGGGGCTTTCCGAAAGGCGGATATCAAGGCATTGATTTGTTTTTGTTGCTGGGCGGTAAATGATACATGAAATTGCGGCAGACTAACCCCTGAGCCGAAATCTTTGATTTTTCCTGAATCAACCGCTTGCTGCAGTGCTAACCGGTATAGGTTGTCCTCTAGAGAAAGGCGGGAACGAAGTTCTTCTTTGAGCATATAAGGGCGCAGCGGATATTGACGATGATAAGCATCGATTAACTCAAGAATACGATTTAGAAAATATTCCCAACCCGCTAGAGAGGATACATAGCAGTATGGGGATGTCTCATTATCTGGACTCAATAAAACGGCTTGTTTTTTTTCAATTATACGTTCGATTGCCCTATTCAACTCCTGAGGCGAAAACCCGCTCCATTGTAATAATCGAGGTCGGGGAATCGGTTTTTTTTGCCCTAAAACACAGAGTAGAATTTCTTCGGGTTCACCATTTTCCATAACCAATAGATTGTTCAGAGTAATGGCATCAAAACGATTATGGCGTAATGGGTGCGGGTCTAACACGATACCTCCCCCGGATGTGGCACGAATTGCTGGGCGCCGGATGACAAAATGGTCGCCGCGGATTATTGAAACTGGATTATCCAGAAAGAGTTGGGCATAAGCGCTTTCACCAGGAAGCAGCTCATCTCGATCAAGCAAACGTACTTTCACACCACAATCAAATGTACCGGTATAAAAACGTCCGCTAACGCCATCAGGAAAGTTGTCTTGATTACTAGCAAGACATTGCAGCCGCACATCCAAACGTTTGGTTGGTTGAAGGCAATTGGGAATTGTAAGAACATTACCGCGTTGTAAATCGCTTACCGCTAATCCAGGCAGGTTAACAGCAACGCGTGTACCCGGCTGTGCAGAATTGATGCGTTGTTTGTGCGATTCCATACTGCGAATACGGCTAACCATGCCCTGAGGCAGAATGACGACCTCTTGTCCAACATGGAGCATGCCATCAATTAATGTGCCAGTAACGACAGTGCCAAAACCTGGGCGGGTGAAAATGCGATCGATCCATAACCTTGGACGTTGAAGGTCTGGGCGGCGGGGTGTGTCATCCAACGATGAATCAAGCGCAGCGATGAAATCATCCAAGCCTTGTCCTGTGAGGGTGGATAAAGGAACGATAACTGTATCTTTCAAACTGGTAGATTCGATTAAAGATCGGATTTCCTCGATTGCTATGGCGCACAGTTCGGGTTCGACCAGGTCGATTTTCGTAAGGGCAATAACTCCTTTGGAAACATTAAGCAGGTTTAGTATATCTAAATGCTCGCGAGTCTGAGGCATAATGCCGTCATCGGCAGCAACAACAAGTATTACCGCGTCGATGGCGCCTACACCAGCCAGCATGTTTTCGATGAATTGCTGATGACCGGGCACGTCGATGATGCTGATTTCTTTACCAGAGGGAAGGCGCAGCCAGGCAAAACCCAGATCTATTGTCATGCCGCGTACTTTTTCTTCCGCTAATCTGTCTGGGTCTATTCCTGTCAGAGCTTTTACAAGTCTGGATTTACCATGATCAACATGCCCGGAGGTGCCAATTACATACATAAGAGAGGACGGCGGGGGTCGAACCCACCTTGCCTCGCAGCGCGAGCGCAGCACACGGTTTTGCAGACCGCGGGGAACCCGGTTCCATCGTCCTCGTAAATCGTTTGGGATGAAATCCGATTATTTAATTAAAAACCGCCGTTTGTACAAACCAACGGCGGTTTGGGAGAGTGAAAGGGGATTCAATAATCAAAATTTCTCCAGCCAGACGTTGTTTTGTACAAATCATCCATCGGACACAACCTTGCGTCCAACCAGAGAATTCAGGTGTGGCGGTAGAAATACATAATCAATGACATCCTTAAATAAACAGAGATCCGATTGATATTATCCGTCAAATTGTAACACAATCAATTTGAGAAAAAACAACTCATGTCGTAACTACTCAGCCTGCTTGGATGAGTTTCAGAATTTGAGGTAAATGTGTGTGCACGGCACCCGTATAAACCTCAAAATCGGGGTTTTTCTACTATCGCCCGAGCAGTTTTTCAAATAAGTCACGCAAAAAGGTTATCAACGATGTTTATTTAAGACTTACGATTGTTTTTTGAGCGGAAACCAGGGGATAAAAGCGCTTGTTTTCTCAGCATATTCTTTGTAGCCAGGGCGGGTTTCCATGGTTTTTTCCAGCAATGCCACACCCGAAACTCGTACCAGCAAAAAGGTCATCATGATGGGGCTGAAAATCGTCCACCAGCCGCCTGCCGAAGCGGCAATCAAGTAATATCCCCACCATTGCGCTGAATCACCAAAATAATTGGGATGACGGGTGTAACGCCACACGCCTTTATTCATGATTTTACCCTTATTTTCCGGTTTCGATAGAAATTGGGATAATTGGTAATCGCCCATTGCTTCGAAATAGAAACCAACCAGCCAGACAATGACACCCACGAAATCTGACCATGTCAGGTGTTCTGGTTGAGAAGTGAATTGTGCAGCTAATAAGGGGGCGGAGATGATCCATAATAATAACCCTTGAAGTAAGAATACCTGGAAGAAACTTTTCCACCACCACTGGCTGCCATTCTCTTTCCGCCATTTTTGGTAGCGGTAATCCTCGGGTTTACCAAGGTTGCGCAGAAATATATGGGTGGAAAGCCTTAACCCCCACAATGATACTAACAATCCAATCAGCAGCTTGCGTGATATAAATCCATCAGGGGTAAGCGTAAAATAAATCCAGTTGACGATGACGAAACCTAATCCCCAAAAAATATCCACAATGCTGGAGTTTTTTAACAGCAAGCTGATCAGCCATAAGAGCAGCATAGCCCCAATAATGGCTGCTAAACCCAATAAGTAAACTGCTAAAAACGCCATTTGTATACCTCTTTATGATTTCCTTGAAACGCAGGCAAAACCGACCACACCTGGTCCGATGTGGGTGCCTAAAACCGGGTTGATGACTTCGAGCCAAGTTTCTTTATTGGGAAGGAGATTGAAGACCTCATCGCGCAATGCAAGCGCATATTCAAGCACGCCGGAGTATAAAAAAGCAATTTTCTCGAAGGGGCTATATGTTTTCAGCATTTCCGCCAGCCGTTTGATTGCTTTTGTTCTTGTGCGCACTTTTTCGTAACCAGGAACGCCATCATACATTTTCAAGATTGGTTTAATCTGCAATAATTCACCAGTAGCAGATATAATGCCGTTCATCCTTCCGCTGCGGCGCAGGAATTTCAATGTATCTAAGGCAGCCCATACATGGGTGCGCTTTATTTGCTCTTCAAGGGAACTTAATATCTCTTTGATTGTTTTGCCAGCATTTGCCATTTCAGCGGCTGTCTCTACCAGAAATCCCAAACCAAGGCTTAGCTGCCGGGAATCGAGAACGGTCACTACCGCGGAAGTGGTCTCTTTAGCCGCGGTTCGGGCTACATCAGAGATAGCGCTCAATGCAGAGGATATGTGGATGGATAAAATTTCTTTGGCGCCTTCATCAGCGAGAGAATTGTATATGGCATGGAATTTTTGGAAGGAGGGTACCGCAGTAGTCGGGTGGTCTCTAAAAACGGGGAGTTTTGTATAGAATTCTTCCCGCGACATATCCACCCCGTCCAGGTATTCATGGTTGCCAACATGGATGTGCAGGGGAATAACACTTATCCCGAATTTATCGATAATCTGCGCCGGTAAATCACAAGTACTATCGGTGACAATTCGAATGCTCATTTTGCTACTTTCACAATCAATATTATTCCAAATACGATTTCGATGATCAGGCTGATCCAATTCGATGAAGCAGTGGATTTATCAATGAAGATAGATATCAGACGGACTACGGCAATAGCCAGATACCCAAAACCCAAAACGTGATAAGCCGTTTCTCCAAAGATGAACGGTGCGATACCCAGTGCCATGAACAATGCGCCAAAAATTGATCGAATTTCAGATATCCCGCGGCTCCCTTCGGCGATTAAGCCAGTGAAACTGTAAATTGCTGTGGGTCTTACTAATGCAAATAACCCTGTTGCAGCTGTTCCGATTGCTGCAATTATTTTAAAAATCATCAATATATTCATATTATTCTCCTCCTGATGTATTTAATTGATCCAATAAAGCCAAAAGTTCTTTATTTTCTGGTATATCAGACATATTGTGGCCATAATGAACAAAACGCACCATACCATCCTTATCCACAATTAATTGGGCAGGCATGCGCCCCAATTTAAACAAATTTACCTCCTGACCATACAGTCTGAGCACCGAAGCTTTTGAGTCTGGTAAACCAATGAATGGAAGATCATTTTTTTGCCAATAATCTTCGAAAGCCTGAGCATTTTCTGGACCAACTACGATGATCTTGGTATTGCGTTTAACAAATTCATGATAATCCTGACGCAACTGCGCCATATGCCGCTGGCAGAATGGTCAAAAAAAGCCGCGGTTAAAAACCAGCACCACGAGTGATCGGCCGCGAAAATCCTTCAGACTCACGTGCTGGGATTTAAAGTCCATTAACGTAAAATCAGGAGCAGGGGTATTAAGAGATATTCGGGGCATATAATTATTACATTATAGATATATATAACCAATTATGTCTTAATATTCTTAATAATCTGTTAGAAAATAATTAGAGATAGGTACTTGCTTAAGTTTATATTTATTTATATTTATTAAGCATTTTCATTCGGTTGTTATGGGTATTTTTTGGGCTTCTTGTTGTCTTTGTTTTTCCCAATGGTCTATCGCTGCACTTAGATGTGCTCCGAACAAGACGATGCAAGACAAGATGTAAACTAAAAAAAGCAATGCCACAACGGCGCCCAATGAACCGTATATGAGTTGGTATTGCTTAAGTCCGCTTTTTAAATATACAGAAAAACCCCAAATAGCTATTTCCCAAGCAATGGATGCAGTCAATGCTCCCCAAAAGGTTGCTTTCGATCGAACATCTTTGGTAGGAACCCAACGGTAGAGTATCAAAAAGAGGAAAAATTTGACTAACCAGGAACCGAAGCTTGTCAATGACCTCCAAATACTACGATTTAAAAATGAGGTTTGTCCATCGAAAAATGGAAATAAGCCTTTAAACCCAGTTAAAACCAGAGAAAGAATGAGTAAGGCGCTGAATCCAATCACCATTCCTATTCCGATCAATCGAATTTGAAGGAAATTACGCTGAGAATCTTTTGGCCAAGCAATGCAGATGCTTTTCGCCAGGTTGGAAAACAGACCAGAGGCAGACCATAGTAAAGTCAATCCGCCCATAAGTCCTACTGTGCCACGCGCTTCGATGAGATGATTGAGATTTTCACTGATTAGTTGAGAAGGCACGGGAATAGTTATCTGGATGATTTGCATTAATTCCTGATATAGTATTGGACTATCGAGGAAATAACTCGCCCCCGCAACTGTGATAAGTAAAATGGGAAAAAGAGAGAATATTGCGTAATATGCCAGCGCTGCTGCCGATTGAGGAGCACGAGTTTTAGCATAGGTAACGAAAGTTCTTCTAAGGATATCCAGGTGCCCTTTACTTTTTTGGTTTAAAGATTGGTATAACGCTTTGGTGTTATTCTTAATCATAGGAATATTTTTATTATTCAAACCACTTAGCGTATTATTCATCGCTTGTAAAGAGGCAGCCTTATCTGATTAATAGGTGGCATTGTTAGGCAAATTGTTGATAGACGATCTTGTTATTTCGACCATTTAAAATCTATTTGACAAAACGCGGTTTGGTCATGTTTTCCGGAGAAAGGATATCATCCAATTCTGCTTTCGATAGATAACCCTTTTCCAAGACTATTTTATACACTGATTTTCCTGTTGCTAATGCCAGGTTGGCAATTTCAGTGGATTTCTCATAACCGATATAGGGATTAAGCGCCGTAACTAACCCAATGCTGTTTTCAACCATACGGCGGCAAACATCTCTGTTGGCGGTAATTCCTTTGATACAGCGCTCTGCAAGGGTGCGGCAAGAACGGAGAAGCAAATCCAGGGAAGTGATTAAATTATAGGCGATAACCGGTTCCATCACATTCACTTCCAATTGTCCGGCTTCAGCTGCCAGCGTAACGGTTAGATCGTTTCCGATGACTTCATAAGCAACCTGATTGACCACCTCGGGAATGATGGGGTTGACTTTGCCCGGCATGATGGATGAACCTGGTGCCATGCGGGGCAAGTTTATTTCATTCAAGCCAGCACGCGGACCGGAGGAAAGCAGGCGCAAATCGTTGCATATTTTCGAAAGTTTTACTGCTACACGCTTGAGCACTCCCGAAAGCTGAACATAAGCGCCGGTATCTTGCGTGGCTTCGACCAGGTTTTGAGATTCGATCACCGGAACGCCGCTGATCTCAGCCAGCTTTACAGTCACCAGGGGAGCATAATCGGGGTGAGTGTTCAACCCTGTGCCGATTGATGTGGCGACCATATTGATTTCATGGATTAATGCCTGAGCTTCGCCCACGCGCTCGATATCTTCTCCAATCGTCACTGCCCAAGCATCAAATTCCTGACCGAGAGTCATTGGTACCGCATCTTGAAGCTGAGTCCGCCCCATTTTAATCACGTCGGCAAATTCCTGACCTTTATCTGCAAAAGTTTTGCGCAGCTTTTCCATTTCACACGCCAAATCACTTAATTCCTGGCTTAGAGTCAGGCGTAAAGCGGTAGGGTAGACATCGTTGGTAGATTGCGACATGTTGACGTGATTGAGCGGATGCAGGATGTCATAACGGCCTTTTTCATACCCTAATAATTCCAACGCCAGGTTGGCGATTACCTCGTTAGCATTCATATTGGTGGAAGTGCCGGCGCCGCCCTGGATCACATCCACAACGAATTCGTTGTGGTAATTTCCTGCGATGATCAAATCGCAAGCCTGGGCAATCGCCTGGGCGAGATGAGGTTCCAGCAAACCCAGTTCGGAGTTCGCCAGAGCAGCGGCTTTTTTGATGTATGCCAGCGAATTGATCAGCCGCGGGTAATGTGAAATGGGAATTCCAGTGAGGTTGAAGTTTTCCAGCGCCCGCAAGGTTTGAATGCCGTAATAGCGATCGTTGGGGACTTCACGTTCGCCGAGCAAATCGTGTTCCAATCGGGTGTGGGTCATATTTTCCTTCCAAAATGGTTTATATTAAAATATCGATGGATATATAATTGAGGTCAGGATATTAAGATGGTGGGCAGTGAAGTGATTTTTAAAAGAGGAATGCATAAGATATACAGTTAACATGGATGATAAATATCGTTGATCATAGTGTACCATAAAGCTCGTTTATGGTAACTTTGCAACCTGATCATATTTTGGATTTTTTCAATGGAAATGGGATATTTCGGGGAAATTGATACGGTCAGAAAATATTGAATTATGTTTTTAACCATTAGCGGAGAGGGTGGGATTCGAACCCACGGTGGTCACAAGGGCCACAACGGTTTTCGAGACCGCCCCGATCGTCCACTCCGGCACCTCTCCAGTTGGCGCGTTGATTATACCAATAAAAGGGAATAAGTGATCAGGGATTAGATATTGGTATTAACTCATTTAATGACCGCTTTTTCCGACAGATTGATTACCTGATCTTCTAGTTGCCTGATCTTCTAATTGCGTGATCGCTTGATTGTCTGGTTATCTAACAACTTCATTTCTCTGTCATCCCAACGAGAGTCGAACCCGTGTGCGCTGCCTGGAAAGTTGCAGAAGTGATCCCGGACGGGAAGATGTTTTTATCGTGCTAATAATGAAATATTATGCTGTGATCAAATGATTGTACTATCAATCGAGATCCGGTTTCTTTTCCCACCCATATTCTGAAACCGGATCTCTCGAGAGGTTCATGCTGTTTTTACGCACGCTGCTGGATATTTTCAGTATTTGGTTGTCCAGATAAGAATCCGCGATACCCGGTTAGGATGACGACTAATCCGCCCAGGATCAAACAACTCCATAACGCTGCGCTTATGCCGCTGAAGCCGAGAATCCAAGGCGCAATTAAGGTGAGAACACCAACCCCAGCTGCCCATTTATAGGATTGAATAAATCCCAGGATCGTGATAATTGCGCCTATGATCAAGCATGTCCAGAGCGCTGCTGACGTTCCGCTATAACCAAACAAAAACGGTGTCAACAATAATGCAATGCCTAAAATAACTGTAATCCATTTCATAATTTCGTTTTCCTTTCTTTTCCTTAGAACATTTGGATTTTCACAGGTATTCTGTTATATCCAAGTAAAAGAATAGCAGCTTGGAGATAAGCTGTCATCAATCTAAAGTATTAGAAAGGTATCAATTATCAGGGGCGGTTATATGTTTGTAGGCTAACATAAAATCAATCGGAATGGTCCATTTTGAGTATTTTGGATGATTCCGATTTATTAGTATATATATTAAGATATAAAGGGATATCAATCTTCCCTATAACCGCACAATGCCAATGCTCCCGGCCCGGTATTGATGCCCAATACTGGGCCAGTGATGTTGATCAACAATTCAATTGGATTGTATTCTTTCCGGATGCGCTCAGCAAGTGCCTCTGCAGCTTCTAGGGCGTTACCATGCAGTACAGCAATTCTTAGATTATTGCCCCAATTAAGTTTATTTATTTGCTCGAAAAATTTTTTATAAAGAAGATCGACCAAAGCATCGTGAGTCCTTGCCAGGCTGACCGGTTCTACCAAACCGGTGAGGTGATTGATCTTAACCAATGGTTTGACTTTGAGTAAAGTGCCAGCCCATTTGACTGCTTCGCCGATTCGTCCGCCTTTTTGGAGGTATTCTATTGAATTCATGGCGACAAACTGGCACATTTTCTTGCGCACCTGATCGACATAATTCAGGATGCTGGTGAAATCTGCGCCCATGTCTCGGGCACGCGCGGCTGCTAAAACCTGCCAGCCAAGGCTCATGGTTGGACCTTTCGAATCCACGACCGCAGTATTTATTTTAAGAGATTTTACGGCGTTTTTTGCCATCTCATAGGTACCGCTCATGGCGCTGCTTACGGTTAAGATGATGAGTTCGGTGGCTCCCTGGTTGATAGCTTTTTTGAAGGCTTCCTGAAAGTCTTGGATCCCCGGCATGGAAGAATGAGGATATTGCGGGGAAACTGTCAAACGATCGTAGAATTCTTTTGGCTGCATATCGATCCGGTCACGGTATTGTTTGTCCTCCCAGATGATCATTTGTGGAATAACGACGATGCCGTATTGTTCAATCAAAGTTTCAGGAATATCGCAGGTGCTGTCTGTTATGATGCCTATCATTTTTTATTA
>JAAZNS010000037.1 GCA_012798185.1 Chloroflexota bacterium
GCCGCCGCCTACCGGAACGACGCGTTCTTTCCCCGCTACTGCCGGCATCTGAGTAACGCCCACCTTGAATGGCGCATTGGCTTCCATACTGGGAATATTAGAGCTGGAAGCCATCAGCATCGCTAATTTTCCCGCCAGAAAATCACTCTTGGCTTCCTCATGCTGGTTAGGAGGCATGATTTTATAGGTGTTTACCATATCACCCCACAAGGTAAGCATTTGGACCGCTTCGGGGCTGTTATAAAGGACTTCGGTTTCTTCGGCGTTCACGATCTGCACCCCATTAGATAAAAACATAGCACTCAGATAATAATGGGTATCATCGGCAGAGTTAATCGCCCATTGATCGATTTCGCCATTAGCATTGGTATCCAGGGTTAATTTAGCGCCCATCTCGATCACATCAGCCCAGGTTTGAGGCGGTTTATCAGGATCCAGCCCGGCAGCCGTAAACAGGTCGCGGTTGTAATACAACACGGGTATAGACTGATTGAAGGGCATGCTCCATAATACGCCGCCGGCAGTGTTGTAATCCCAAAATACCTGCCGGATGGCGCTTTTATCGATGCCGTTGCTTCCATCGATAAATTCTGTAATGGGAACAACAGCATTGGTGCTACCCATGAGCGGTGCACCGCCGATTTGAGCCACACTGGGCAACCCGCCGGTAGAAACAGCTGCCCATACTTTTGCCATGGCAGAAGCATAATCGCCCTGGTATGTGGCATTTACCGTGATTTTAGATTGAGATTCATTGAATTGTTTTACCAACTCTTCCACAACTTTTCCATTATCGCCGCTCAATGCATACCAAAATTCCAGGGTGATATGTCCATTGGCATCGATTTTCGCGGTTGATCCCGAACCGGATGTACTGGTCGATTGTGATCCCCCGCAGGCAGTAATGCATATCAACAGAATTATGGCAAGTAAATTGATCTTTCTTATCATGGAAAACCTCCATTTACCATACTATCGTTTTATTCCTGTGGTGGCGATCCCTTCCACAAAACTTTTCTGCACCAGGAAATAGAACAGGATCACCGGAATGGTAACCATCACAGCGGCTGCCATATATATGCCCCATTGTGTGCCGCCTTCCTGGCTGACAAAATAACGCAGCCCAATCTGTAATGTGCGCATCTCCTGGCGGTTGGTAACAACCAACGGCCATAAATACGAATTCCAATTGCCCATAAAAGCAAACAACGCCTGAGCGCCCAACACCGGGCGGGTAAGGGGAATGGCTATCTGCCATAAAAAGCGCAGCCGGCTGCAGCCATCCAGCCTGGCAGCGTCTTCCAGTTCACGCGGCAGCCCCATAAATGCCTGCCTGATCATGAAGACGCCAAAAGCATTCGCAAGAAATGGAACAATCAACCCCTGGTAAGTATCCTGCCAGTTCAATTGTTTGATCACCAAATAAGAAGGGATCAAAGTGACCTGGGTAGAAATCATCGTGGTGCTTAAGAACAGAGAAAACATAAAATTTTTCCCGATGAAATTCATTCGGGCAAAGGCAAATGCTGCCAATGAACATGATATCAGCTGCCCCAGGGTTACAGCAAAGGCAACCACACCGCTGTTGAAAAAATACCGGGCAAACGGCGCGGCGTGCCAGGCATCGATATAATTCTGCCAGCGCAACTGCTTTGGAATCCAGGTGATTGGATAAGAGAATACCTCGGTGGCATCTTTAAACGAAGTCGAAATCATCCAAATGAAGGGAATAACAACCAGGATAGAGGCAAAAATCATGACTATATACCAAACCGCGGCAGAGACCGCCCGCCTAGGACTGCGCCTTAATGTTCGAGGAAAACCCGAAGGTTGGGCTGTTGGGATTGCCATCTTACTCATAATATACCTTCTTCTCCAGAACTTTAAACTGCAGCAAGGTCAATATCAGCAATATAAAAAATAAGATTACTGCCACAGCAGAACCCATACCAATGCGGAAATATTTGAAGGCTTCCTGGTATAGATAATAAGCCAGAGTGGTTGTCACATTCAATGGACCACCCTGGGTCATCACATCGATCTCGGTAAAAGCTTGTAGTGAATTAATCACACCGATCACTAAAATATAAAATGTAGTAGGCGAAAGCTGCGGCCAGGTGACATAAAAGAATTTCGCTGTTGTGCCAGCGCCGTCAATCTCGGCGACCTCATAAAGCTCACGCGGAATCGCTTGCAGCCCCGCCAGGAATATAATGATGTTATACCCAATACCATGCCAAACACCCATCAGGATCAAGCAGGGCATTGCCAGAACAGGGTCGCGCAGCCAGCGCTGAACCGGCAACCCCACTTCCATGAGCAGCGAATTGAATAATCCGTAATCCGAAGGATGGTATAACCAAATCCACACCACCGAAATGGCTGCCATCGATGTGATGGTAGGCAGGAAAAAAGCCGTCCGAAACAAAGCTACACCAGGCAGCTTACGGTTGAGTAACAGCGCAAGGATTAGCGCCAGAATCATATTGATCGGGATGCCCAGCATAAAATAAAAAGTATTCCACACCGATTTCCAAAATACCTGCGAGGTCACCGGACCAGAAACCAGATCTACATAATTATCGAAACCGGCTGCCACAGCTTTATAAGGCAGATTCCAACGCAAGAAACTGGATATGAATGAAAAAATAACCGGGAAGAATGTAAATACGATGAAAATTAATATACTGGGCAATAAGAAAGCATATGCTGAAAAAGTTTCCTCGCCCCAGCGCCGCCACCACCCCGAATGAACAAAATTGGTTACAATTGGGTTCGATTCACTATCATTCATCGAGCAATTCCTTTATCCAGTGAATACTTTCAATCAGGCTGCGGTTGATCCTATCAATTTTCCATCCCCGCAACTGATTCCCTTTAATTTCAAGGCAAACAGAACCAGGGATGTGGCTCGATTGAATATAAGGCAACCAGGCTTTATAAGGCACCTGATCGTAGACCAGCGGAAAATGATCTAATCCAGTAGGGTTGATATCATGAATATGTACATGGAATACCTTTGCCAGCCATTGGGAAGAGGGCAGGTCGGAGCGGTGATGCAGCGCATCATGCCCTAAATCCCAGCAGATGCCCACACGGGGGTCTGCCAGGTCTTGCGTCAAAGCTAACACTTCCTGACGTGTATCAGCAATTTTTATTTCTCCAGCGGCTGCTGGTCCCAGGTTTTCCATGGCAAACAATAATTGCGGAAATTTATCCAGCGCCCAGCGCATGAAAGCCAACGTATCAGCATAGAGTCTTGCGCGGGAGCTAGTTTTAGATTTCGCGCCATGAACCACAATCACAGGGATGGTATCTGCTGAAACACAATATTCCTGAGCCAGCGATAACAACGCAGTTAATTCACCTATGGAAGGCACTTGCTTTTTCTCATTGAAACCATCCAGTGAATAAGGCTGGCTGTATGGAAAATGAAATGACAAATACAATCCCATATCGGCACAAGCCGTCATTAAAGGCTTGAATTGGTCCCATTCTCGCTGATGTGCATCCAGCAGGAATTCCATTGCGGTCAATCCGGCATCCTGCAATGGGGCTAAAAATTCCTTAAGGCTGGTGCCGGTTAACCATAATGGATGCATGGTGAAACCGATGCGCGTTTTAGTAATGCTCATTTAACTATCCATCCCTGAGCGCTTTTTTGCCTCATGATATCAAATAAGCGCTGCGCTTCCCAAGATAAATTTAATCCATTGGTAATTTCGATGGTCGAGAGCAGCGAGTGGTTGATTACGCTGGACCCTTTCCACGCCCCGCAAATTGCCCCGGCAATGGCTGCTATCGTATCAGCATCGCCGCCCAGGTTTACACCATATTCTATCGCCTTCATTGGATCACCCTGCGCCAATTTAACGAGCCCAAAAGCAGTTGCAACCGATTCAGCCACCAGCATATCCACCCCAACATAACGGTAAAGGTCGCTCAGGGCTGTCTTTTCATTCTCAGCCCAATCGACAATCTTCAACGCCAGTTCGATACGTCCTTCCAGAGGCGTCCTCCAATGCCATTGACCGGTCGCGCTGCCCTGCACGGCACCTTCTTTGCCTGCATCGAGAATCTCAGGTAGAGTCGCATGTGGTAGCAGCGCCTGAGCAACAGCAAAGGCGACCGCTGCGCCTCCGGATATTGCGATCGCAGTGCCATGGGTAGGCAAACTTGCCTGAATGACATCAGCAAGGATAGCCTCGAAATTACCCATGTTTACCAAGCCCACCGGAGGTACACGCATCGCTGCGCCATTGGTGGTGCCCTGCGCGCCAGCCTCATATACACTGCTGCCGTTTTTAATTGCCTCAAGTGCTTTTCGGGTGCTGGGTCCAATAAGCACTTCCAACTCTTCACGAGGTGTCCGATCGAACCACTTAATAAGTTCATTCGAAACCGACTCGGCGCTTAGATCACCAGCATCGCTGTAGGCATGCGCTACTGCCAGAGCCTGCCAGGTATCATCACTGACACTGCCAGCTTTAAAACAGTGATGAGGGTGCCAATCTAACGCTTGAACAATTCCGTTGATACGTCCATAATTTTCCAGGATTTGTTCGGGCGTTAGAAATTCTACCGGCATGCCTAAAGCATCCCCCAAAACCAAACCTGCCAAACAACCCAGAAATCGATCGTGTAAATCAGCCACGTCTATTTTTGTATATAAAGATCAGAAGCGTGAGGCAACCGGGCGCGGTGCAAGCCGATGAGCACGCCTACCCCAACTATGGTTGCCAGAATGATAATTACCGTATCGACACCAATCCAATATGGCAGGGTCGGAATCCAATATTGCCAAGTCAGGCTATACAGCCAGTTGGTTAGGGAATTGGTGGTCAGGTATTCGGCGGCATGCCCGGTAGAGGCAAACAAAAAAAGTGCCGGCCACATCCACAGCTTATTTTGGGTTAGGATCTGATGACGTGCCCATTCCCGTAAAGGCTTGATAAAAATTACCAACACCGCAATCAGCGAATATGGAAGCGGCACAAGATACATATACGGCTGCCAGGATGCCGGGTTCACAAACCAGGAAGCCAGCAAAATAATTTCGGCCAAACCGGCTAATTTCCAGCGGTTGGCAAAGGTAAGACCAGCAACCAAACCGCCCATGGTAGAGGTTACAAAGCTAAACGGTCCAAAAAATGCGCCAAAAGGGAAAAGAATTGTAGCAATAATTGCACCTGCGGCGTTGGCAACTGCAGCAGCTGGGCCTAACACAACCCCGGAAATGGCGGTCATGATAGCATTGACGGTGATCATCCCGCCCATCCCAGGCACCGGCAAGGCAGGGACGGCGCTGGCAGCCACAAAAAGTGCTGCCCAGATGGCAATCAAAGAAATCGGAATGCCAAAGATACGTCCCCGTGATTGCCAAGTGC
The DNA here is from genome assembly GCA_012798185.1 of Chloroflexota bacterium. Taxonomy (GTDB): domain Bacteria; phylum Chloroflexota; class Anaerolineae; order Anaerolineales; family UBA4823; genus JAAZNS01. The sequence goes on from JAAZNS010000037.1 coordinate 5,388, forward strand.
GCACTGGCGCGGGTTTTACTTCATCGATTTTTTCAGTTGGATTGGTTTCATTCATGACGACTCTCTCCTTATTGATTTATACAACCCCAAAGTGAGCCAGGCGCAAGATGATTGCAACGATCAGGCTCAGTAAGCATCCCGCTAAAAATAGATAATCAGCGCGGCGAAAATGACTTTCTAATAAATATGTGCGTTGTACAGGAGCGCCAAATGCCCGAGAGCTCATTGCTACATCCAAAATCTGAGAATCGCGGAAGGCACCCAATATCAAGGGAGTTAAAATACTGGCTGAAGCCCGTAACCGGATAAAGAAATTTCCGCTCTCGAAATCGCCCACCCCTCGGCACAGCTGGGCTTGCTGAATCAATTCAGCGCGGTTTTGAATGGATGGGAATAAACTCATGGCAGTGGTCAGAATGAATGCAAAGCGGTAAGGTATCTTCAGCTTTACCAATGCCAACATCAGATCCGACATCGGGGTAGTCATCACCAATAAAGGTGCCACAGTCATGATAACCACCAAGCGTAATACCAACGCTAAACCATACATCACGCCTTCTACGGTAATGTATCCGCTGAAACCTATTGCAGGGATTGCATTCGAAATGCGCAGCAGATTGGTTTGACCAGGATAGAAAAATGCCTGTAATGCAAATATGATGACAGCAATTCCTGTGAAGTATTTGAAAATATCCGCTACCATGTTGAGTGGAAGTTTTGCCAATGCCCAGGCGCCTAAAACCAGGAAAAGGATAGCTAGAACATAAAAAGGATTAGTAAAAACCAATACGACCAATAATATGGCTAACATTAATACCAGTTTGGTACGCGCATCCAGACGATGTAAAAATGTATCTTTTTGGACATAACCTACATCAGCCATGATTGCCTCCCCTTCCGTTATTTCCTGCTATCGGCGACGAACCCTGCGGCCTGATAACATCGCACATTTCGCGAATATTCAATATTGCCCGGTCGGTCCATCCCATTTGAAAAGCGAAGCGGGTTATTTGAGGCGGCCGCAAAGATAGTTTTTCAAGCAGTTCGATTTGCGTAAAAGCTTTTGCCGGAGGGGCATCCAGAGCTATCTTTCCGCCAGACATTACCACCACCCGCTGTGCGTGTTCGGCAACCATCTGCATATCGTGAGTGATGATAATGATCGTTTTACCGGATGTATGCAAACGATCGATAATTTCCATAATGCGCTGCCCGCCAAAATAATCCTGTCCGGTGGTGGGTTCATCGAAGACAAAGACCTCTGGCTGCATGGATAAGGCACAGGCTACCGCCAATCGTTGGCGATCTCCAAGGCTTAGGGCAAACGGGTGCTGATCCTGTAAAGATTCCAAACCTAAAATTTGTATAGTCTCTGCCACCCGGCGCTGAATTTCATCTTTGGAGCAGCCAATCATCCGCGGGCCAAATCCGATCTCTTCTTCGACGCTATTACAAAATAGCATGTCGTCGGGGTTTTGGAAAACATAACCAATGATACGTGATAGTTCCGATACCCGGGCTTTACTGGCGTCTTTACCACCGACTTTAATTGTTCCCTGAGTGGGTCTGAGCAACCCATTAAAATGTTTTGCCAGGGTGGTCTTTCCGCTGCCATTTTGACCAACAATCGCTAGATATTCGCCCCGATCAACATTCAGTGAAACCCCACACAGCGCTTCTACGCCGTTGGGATAGACATGCGTTAGGTTTTCTACGGTGATCATCGATTCTCTATCCATGATGCAACCCTTTGTATAGTAAAACGGCTTCGTCGATGGAAATTGGGATATCACTGATTGGGGAACCGCGTTGGCGCAGCTCGAAACTGAGCTGGCTTACCTGCGGTGGTCTGATGCGGTTAGAGGCGAGTAAACCTGCCTGCGAAAAGACTTCCCGGGGAGTGCCATCCAGGATAAGCATACCATCGTTGATCACCAAAATCCGGTCGGCATATTGGGCAATGAACTCTGTATCGTGGCTGACTAAAATAACCGTTTTGCCCAATCCCCGGTTAAGCCGGTTGATTACATCCATTACCTGCTCCGAACCCATCGGATCTAGCTCCGAAGTAGGCTCATCCAACACTAAAACATCGGGTTCCATTGCCAGCACACACGCAATCGCAACGCGCTGCTGCTGCCCCCCAGAGAGAGCAGATGGCTGGCGGGTTTCGTAGCCTTGCAAACCGACAAAAGTAAGTGTCTCGTGCAGGTTTTGTAAAATTTTTTGACGGGGCATTCCCAGGTTTTCACAGCCAAAGGCGATCTCCCCTTGCACGTTGACGTTGAACAACTGATTGCGGGCGTTTTGTACCACCAAGCCGACATGCTGAGCCATTACAGGAATTTCATTTTCATAGGTATCCAGCCCGGCTACAACAACGGAACCAGACATCTCGCCGCCAAATAGACGCGGCACAGCGCCATTGAAACAGTAACACAGGGTGGATTTCCCTGCCCCGGTCGGTCCAATCACAGCCAGGAACTGCCCTTCAGGTACCTGAAAGCTGATATCCTTCAGTGCGGGTTTATCCGTACGCGGGTAAGCGTAAGTAAGGTTTTTAACTTCGATAATATTTGGCATGTTTTTTTATAAATCGGGGAAGGACTTGTATTCTCTACGCTAGAGATTTTTAAGCCCTTCCCATCTTCATTGAACCTCAATTTATACAATATGCTTATTTGAATTTGATCTCAACCACCCACCACATCCACTGTTCGTCAAGGTAGGTTTCGCGAGCTTCCTGAGGGAAGGCAATTTTGACCGGTCCGCCTGTTTTCGAATCGAGTGCAGTACCAGCGTTGCGGTGCACCAGCATAATCGGCCATTTTTGCGCATCGGCAATTGACACATCGATTCCCTTGCCATCCGTCGCAATCACACTGATGGTGGTCGCATCGGCAGATGGTTTAACAATTTCTATCAATTTGGACAATAGTACGCCATTATATTTTTGAGCTTCGGTTCCATCACCCACCCAGGGATCGATATATTCGCCATCGACCGCATTGGCATCGAAGGTGGCTTCGTCAAATTCATAAGTTCCACCTTCAATATTTCCGGTGACCTTTAAAATGGTTGGGCCTTTTGCAGCTGGCTTTTGGGCGCAGCCCGCGACAAGGCTGGCAATGACTGCCAGACAAAATAGAATAACGAGGCTTTTTTTCATTTTCGACACTCCTCCAAAATTGGATATTAGATTGCTTGGCTTTTCAGCCAAATTGATTTTTTTACGGTCATTGTCAAAAAAACATTGACAATTCTTTTGTTCGATCTTGCTTTTCACCTCCTCTCACTGTTCATCATCAGCACTTCACGGGCTGTGGCGGTATCTGTTACCAAAGTTTTAACCCAGCCTCCCCGCAGTGCACCCAAAATCGCCCTTACTTTTTCCAAACCTCCGGCAATAGCAATGACCCGTGGAATAGACTGCAATTGATGTAAGTCGATTCCAATGACACCCGCCATGGGAACAATAGGCTTCCCCTGGATATCGAAAAACCTGCCGCAAATATCACCCACTGCCCCCTTCGCCTCCAGTTGCGCCAATGTACCGGGCGAAATATGGTCTCCGAAGAACATCGACGACATTTGCTGGAACTCTACGTGACCGATGCCAACAATCGCTAAATCCAGTTTATTCCATAAGCTGCTTACCCGTTCTACTTCTTGGGTTTTCATCAATGCTTTATGGGTGGCAACATCAGAAGTAAACGCTGGCACATGGAAAAATCGATAACTTCCTCCATAGGCTTCTGCCATCCGCCGGGCAAGTTCATTCACCTGAAAGAAAGGCGCCATATCGCCAATGCCTCCAATGAGCGGAGTGACATGGATGCGGATGGCGCTGTTATTGGGAAAAGAGCTTACCACTTCGAATAATGTGCGCCCCCAGCCAATCCCCACCACCATTTCATCTCTGAGAACGGTATGAATATGCTCGGCAGCAATTAATCCAATACGGTTTCGCAGATTGACGCCTTCCTGTTCCTCCATACAGGTTAATATCACCTCAGATAGATTAAATGTGCATCTCAGTTCTTCTTCCAATTGTTGATCGACATATTGAGGATCATTAATGGTTATCTGAACAATGCCCATGTCACGCGCCTGCTTCAATAAACGTGATACCCGCTGGCGTGTAATGCCTATTCGCCGGGCAATCTGTTGTTGCGTAAGATCGTTCTTATAATATAGTCGAGCAACTTGTGTGAGTAGCTGAGTTTCGGCTTGATTTTGCATAGCAACCTTTACTTCTTCTCTTGAATTTCGTTTTGAAATAACGGCCGCAGTGCTGGATACAGACGTTTATATCGCTGATAACCGTCTTCATAGCATGGAGATAGCGCATCATCGGGCTCTATAAGGTCGCCCAGTTGTGTCATTATTTGGTTTGCCTGACGAATATCGGAAAAACACCCCATGCTGATTCCTGCCAATATCGCCGCACCCAAGCAGGCGGTAATTTTATCTTTGATCGGATAAACCGGAATTTGGAGAACATTGGCTTTTAATTGATTCCAAAAATGGCTGCGCGAACCGCCGCCGCAAATTATTAAACAATCTGCCTTGATCTTTGCAGCAGCTTGACAATATTCCAATACATGACGGACCGCATAACTCACCGCTTCATATACCGCACGAGTAAAGTGACTGCGGGTGTGGTTCATGGTGATACCAACAAAACCTCCCCGCGCCTGGGCATCCCAAATTGGCGCCCGCTCCCCACAAAGATATGGCATAAAAATCAAACCATCACTTGCTGGTGGAGCCCACGAAGCAGTGTTTTCCAATTCTCGAAAATTAATATTTTTTTTCATCTCGGGGTAAAAAATATCCACCAGCCAGCGCAAGGTACTCCCACCAAATTGGGTTGGGCCGCAAACAAACTTGTCCTGCGGGCTGAGTTCTGCCAGAAAAACGCCAAACCCTTCTTCGGCTTGCGGTACACCCAGTGAAATGATCTCCGAAGTGCCGGCAATGTCAACTGCCCTTCCCCATAGACTGGCGCCGCAGGCAATATTATCGCACCAGGCATCGATGGTGCCAGAAACCACCGGTGTATTGGGAGATAATCCAGTGCGGGCAGCCGCCGATTGAGTAACATTGCCCAAACAACTTGTCGGGGTTAGAACTTTGGGCATTTTTTCGAGAGGCAATTGAAGGGCAGCGAAGTAATCCTCGTTATAACTGCCAACAGCCGGATCGACAAAGCTGTAAGCACTGTATAGGTCTGTTGCCATTTCACCGGTAAGACATAACCCGATGAAATCTTTAGGCTGCAAGATAGCAACCGCCTGGTCCCATTCTTCGTGACGATGTACCTGCAGCCAGCGCAAGCGCGCGGGAGGCAGGGTTGCATCAGCGTTTTGGCTGATGCCGCTCCATGCGAATGCTGCATTCGAAGCAATTCGCTCGCTTATCCATTGCGCTTCCTCAATAGCACGGTGATCCCGCCATATAATGGCTGGTCCAAGCGCGTTTCCCTGCTTATCCACCATCACATGACCCGGGCACTGCCCTGAAAGACCCAGGGCGATAATCCGGTTCCTGTCAATCCCATCCAAAATAGAATGCATCGTAACCTGCACGCCGTGCCACCAATCCGCCGGATTTTGTGCCGCCCAGCCCGGGTAAGGGTTGGATATCGGCTGTTCAGCCAACGCAGCTGCCAGCTGCCTGCCTTGAAGATCATAAAGGCAGGCTTTCACCGCCGAAGTACCAATATCCAACCCTGCCAGCAAATCTTTCAACTTTCGAGCTCCTGTAAAGCCTGTTCAGGCGACACACCGCCATGCACCAATGCCACTAATGCCCGGCACATACCCGCCGGGTTAGCATGCTGCCATACATTCCTGCCGATCGCTACACCACTGGCGCCAGCAGCCAGCGCCTCAGCCACCGAAGCTAATAAGCCGGCTTCATCATCCACCTTGGCACCGCCTAAAACTACAACCGGGCGGTAACAGGAACTCAATGCCTCCCGGTATTGTTTCTGAGGTTGGGCAAAGGGAGCTTTGATGATATCGGCGCCCAATTCCACACCGACGCGCATGGCAAAACCAATCTCTTCTGGGGTAGGTTCTTTCCCTTGCGCCGGTTTGACCAGCATTTCAGCCATTACCGGCACTTCCCACACAGCCGCCTGATTGACCAACTCGGTGAGATTATGCAATGACGAAGATTCTTCAGGGAAACCGATCATCCCCATGCACACTACCGCATCGGCTCCGAGACGAACAGCATCTTCAACCGAAACAGTGCGCTGGATTGCGCCCATCTGCGGGTTGCGTGTCGAAGAACCCCCATCGGCTCTCAGCATTAACCCAAGCTTTCCAAATTGACTGCCAAAAGCGCGGGCAATGCCCAGGTTTGTCAATACTGCGTCGACACCCGTGCCGCGGATAGCGTTCAACAACGCCCCTGGATTTTCCAATCCTCTCATCGGACCCATATACGCAGCATGATCAAAAGCGATGATCACCGTGCGCCCATCTTCACCAAATAACCGATTTTTGCGTATATCTTTCACAGTCGCCTCTTTTTTATTCAAATGTAACCATGGCTTTCAACCCGGTGCGGTTATCTGCATATGCCACAGCTTCTGCCACATCGCTAAAGGGAAATTGAGCGGTGATAAACTGGGAAAAATCCATTCGCTTTGAGCTTAATAAGCGCAAAGCCTTTTCCAGGTGAGCAGGAGTCACACCCGAGGAGCCGGTTAGATAAAATTGTCCGTAATGAATTTTACGGATATCCAAAGATACCATCGATCCCTCGGGCACGCCGGCAAATGCATTGACCGTACCCCCTGGTCTAACTGCTTCGATACCACTCGCAAGCGCTTCGGCGGTCGAAACTGCCACCATAACGATATCTGCCCCTCTGTCGGCGGTATGCTCATGAACCACGCTGATCAGATTTTCTCGCGTAATATCCACAATAATATCTGCAAAAAACGCTTGTGCAATTTCCAGACGATGGGGAGTCATCCCTGCTACAATCACTGGAGAAGCACCATAGACCCGGGCGGCTGCGGCGGTAAATAGACCCATTGGTCCATCGCCTACGACCAACACCGAATTACCATATCTGTAAAAACTATCCTCGAGACCTTTGAGCACGCAGCCAACCGGTTCAGCAAGCGCGGCAACCACATTGGGAACATGATCCGGGATAGCAAACACACCTCTCTCTGCCAGCGCACGCGGAACATATACATTTTCTGCCAATCCACCGGGGTAAATGGTAACATCATAAAGGTGTGTACATAAAGCTTGCTGATTGTGGAGACAAAAATAACAACCCCCGCAGGGCAGATAAGGGGCAACGATCACGCGTTGTCCCGCCTGCCAGCGACTTTGCGGCGTTGTTTCAATGACCATACCTGCCAGCTCATGACCCAAGGCATACTTCTTTTCCTTAGTACCTTTTTGTACCATTTTTACATCTGTGGTGCAAATACCGCATGCCAATGGGCTGACTATGATATCGCCTGCCTCTAGCTGCATATCTGGAAACTCAATAATCTGAACCTCTCCAGGTTTTCCTGCCGAAGCACCTTTCATAAGCTATTTTTTTGCCCTTTCCATAAAATCATCCACCTGCTTTCGTGATGGCAAGCCACTGCGGGCACCAATATGTCCAATTTTTATTGCTGCCACAGCGCATCCCAGGCAGATCGCTTCCCGCCAATTTTTTCCTTCCAAATAACCCTTGATCAACCCGGCAATAAATGCATCACCGGCGCCAGTGGTATCGACCACGGCTGTTCCCTGCCAGGCAGCAATATGTTCCTCCATGCCAGAAGTAAACAGCCTGGCGCCTTCAGAACCCAGGGTTGTAATCACTACTTCAGGTCCCAAGCCCGCCAATATCTGCATTGCCTGAGATAAATTTTCATTCCCCGCAAGAGCCAGCGTTTCGTTGCGGCTTAACACCAGCACGTCTGTCATCTTTAGGATACTAGCCAGGAATGACAATCCGAACGAAGCCATCACACCGCCAACACCATAAAAAACTTTAGCGCCGTTTTTATGCGCGGTTTCAGCAGCTACACATGCCACTTTGGGCAGCGCGTCGCCAATATACAAAATGCGAATTCCATCCAGAAGGCTGGTATCCAGCTCGCCAGGTTCCTCCAGCGTGGCTACACCGGGTAATCCGACAATCGTGCGGTTTCCGAGTTCATCCACGGTAATAAAACAGCTTGCGGAATGTGCTCCGGTAACCACTTTAATCCCACGCGTATCCACGCCTGATTTTTTAAACGAATCAACCAATAACCTTCCGCCTTCATCATCTCCAACTTTTCCCAAAAAAACTACCCGGCTGCCTAATTTTGCCAAAGCCTCGCACACATTCGCATTAGCACCTCCGGGGTAAATTGCGAAGGATGAAGCAGCTACGATACTATCGGCGGCAGGCAGCGATGGCACACGAGCAACCATATCTACGGCAGCAGCCCCCAGCACAACAACCTCGACACCAGTCCTGATATCAGATCTCATAGAAAATCTATTGAAAGACTAAAATGGTTCAATCTTCCTCAGATTCTTCTTCGTAAATCATCGGACCAACCGGAATGGATATCTTGGGCAGTCCAATCAACAAAGGCGTACCGACGATTGCTGCCCCAAGGCTGAAAAGAAAACGTTCGATGGGGGCAATCGGCAATACGGTAAACCAAATGGCTGGCGGCAAGGCGAACATGATAAGCGCCCATAAGTTGCCAATAGCCTGGGTGACCACAACCCCCGCTACCGAGGCGCAGAATACTCCTGCAAACATTTTTCCCCGGTTAGGAGAAACCAGCCAGTCTTTTCCCCAAATCCAGCCGACGGCAATGCCCGCCAAACCAAGGGTGTATAAAAGCGGTGTTGCCCATGCTTTTTGTCCGGTGGGGAAAAGATACCATACGCCGCCCAACCCTAATATCAGCAGCAAAGACCAGATCCATTTTCTCTGCATAGCCAAGCCGGCTGTTGCAGCTCCAAACATCGAAATGATGAATTGCAGCGGCCCAAACAGCACCGTGTGGGGAGCGATCAACTGCCCAAGAAACGATCCGATGCCAGCAGCAATTGCCCCTGCCCATGGCCCAAATAATATTCCCGCCAGGGGCACCAGCGAAGCGCCGATGTTAAAAGTAGCCCCAGTGCCAATCACAGGAAATGCAGGTAATAAGGATGCTGCGGCAGTTAACGCTGCCCAAATGGCGATGATAGCCGGATGGGTAGATATAAAAGCTGATTTTTGGGGGCTCATGTCTTTCCTCCTTAGTCAAGAATTGTTTTCATCTCAACTTGCTACTGTTTCGCGAACTTTGATCACTCGGTTGACCAAAGTGACCATATCCATCACTTCCATCTTATCTTTAGATTGGCTGCGCTGTTGTTGGAATTGGGTCAAACATGCCGGGCAGGCAGTAAGCAGCACACTAGCACCTGTCCCAATTGCTTCTGCCCAGCGTTGAGCGCCAGCCGTATCGGTGAGGCGGGGGAAATCATAGCGAACAAAGGAGCCTGCACCGCAACAAAACGCGTCTTTCCCATGGCGTGGCATTTCCGAAATCCTTAATCCGGGAATGGCTTCGATGATTTTGCGCGGAGCTTCATAAACGCCCAGCTGCCTGCCCAGAGTGCAAGGATCGTGATAAGTTGCTACAGCACCGGAAGAGTAAATATCAAATTCAATACGCCCGGCTTCAGCTTCTTCTGCCACCACCTCAATCAGGTGGCTGGTTTCGAATGGAAGCGGCTCACCCAATACTTCGGGCATCTCCCGCTGGAATGTTTCATAACATCCAGAGCAAACAAACACCAGCTTCTTTACCCCAAGATCTTTATAGGTTTGGATATTATGGCGCATGAATTCAATCGCTTTTTCCCGCTCTCCAGCAGACATGAGAGGATGAGCGCAGCACCATTCCGCTGAAGCGATGGTGTAATCCAAACCCATCTTGTCCATTAATTCCACAGCTTCTTGAGCGGCAGAGCGGCGAATATAAGACGGAGTGCAGCCCACAAATAACGCCATAGGCGCCTGCCGATCCAGCCTGGATTGATCTTTCAGCCAGCGAAAACGATCTCCTCCTGCATTGCCATATGGATTGCGTTCTTGCATTACCGCCTGGGTAATTTGCTTTAACCCTGCAGGCGATAAGCCACGCTCTGCCATATCTTCGCGCATCGCCTGGAAAATCTTACGGATATCGATGTATTTGAAACAATGTGCACCGCATGAACCGCACATGGTACAGGAAAAGATCCGTTCGGCGACCTCGGCGTTATAATCAATTTCGCCTTCGAGGATCGAGCGCGCTACAGCAATCCGCCCGCGGGCGCTGTGTGTCTCAAATGAGCCATATGCATAGGAGGGACACATATGATAAGGACCAATCCAGCTCAAATCGAAGCAGAAGCCGCAGCGCAGACACTGGTAAGTAAGGTCGCCAACCGTATCAATTGCCCGGTTTTGCGAAGGAAGGCGAGCCGGGATAGCACCGACCGAAGGTTTTCCTCCCAGCATTAAGACCCCGGGATTAAGGATATTGTTGGGGTCCATGGTTTTTTTGAGCGTTTGCATAAGCTGATACGCCGGCCCAAGTTTTTCCATAATATATGGTGCAATACCCGCCACGATCCCTCCGGGTGAAGCCCAACGGCTATACAGCATCTCCGAGATATCCCGGCGGATTTTCAAGCCGTATTGATGGTCTTCCACGTTCATTTCGGGATACAGGGTATCCACCCAAAGGAAAGCTGCGTTGCGAGAGAAATAGACATCCAAGCCTTTGGTGTGGATACCATGTTGGTCCCATTCAGCCTTGTGTTCTGCAATGTAAGCATCGAGTGCTGGAATGGCTTCTTTAAGTGCCTGGGTGGGTAGAAAACCTGAAACTTCCGGGCAATAATAGGGCCGACTGCCATAATATGCGCCAGGGCCCATATTACGCAGCCAGGAATACATATGCTCTGTCCAATACATCCGCGTGGGTTTAGGATCTTGTGGTCTCCCGTTGAATGTCTGACAGATAACTTCACAGGCGCGTTTGCGTTCCTCGGCATGCAGCCGGCTGTCACGGATGATCACGTGCAGGAAATAATTACCGGGTATGTCATCCGGTTTCGGTCCGCCAAAAATGCCAATGGCAAATGTCGCAGCTGCCTGGCGTTGGATGGCAGATACCGCATCGACGATATCATCAAGCTGGTCGAAAGCATAGAACAAGAAATCTTCGACCTCAGGAATTCGGCGGATTCGCAAGGCGACTTTAGTGATGATACCCAGGGTACCACAAGAACCGATGAATAAGCCCGCCAGGTCGGTACCGTTGGCACTGCGCTCGATGGGAATGTTGCCGGCTGCCTCATTAGCAGCGGAGCCGGTGTGCATCAGTGTGCCATCGGGCAAGACCACTTCTAAGGTCACTACATGATCTCCGGTGACACCATATTCGGTGATACCATGGGGAACTGCGTTGTAAGCTACCGTGCCGCCAACACTGGCAGAGAACATCCCTCCGCCACCCGGGGCAGCCAGTTCCCAGCCCAGTTTTTTGAGGTCGGCATCGATGGCATGCCATATTGCGCCTGTCTCGGCGACTACAACCTGGTTTTCTAAATCGATCTCGTATTTATTCATTAAATCCAAGGCCAGCACAATGCTGCCTTCCATGGCACCAGAATCCACAAAAGTTGTTGCCCTGCCCCAGATAAACAGGGGCTTTTTAATTTCATTTGCCAGCTTCACTAAAGCAATCAACTCATCCACGGTTTCGGGCCGGGTAATATACCCGGGTATCTCGCCAGGAGTAGGTCCACAATCCCTGCGGTAGCACAAACGGTCCACCATCGCGTTGGACGCATGATTTGGTCCGCAAATTTCCTGTAAACGTTTTAAGATATCATCCATGCGTAATACTCCAATGTATAAAATTATTAATTGTTCAGGCTATGGTAGAAAGCCCCGAAACAACGATTAATCTTCTTCTTCCTTTTCACTTTCATAGATCATCTGACCAACCGGAATTGAAATTTTCGGCAGCCCGATTAGCAAAGGCGTCCCGACGATCGCAGCACCCAGAGCAAACAATATCCTTTGCACCGGAGCGATGACTAAAACTGCTGCCCATACTTCTTTGGGTAGAGCAAACATCAGCAATGCCCAAAAGTTGCCAGCTGACCATGTGCAAACGATCCCTGATAAAGTGGTTAGAAAAACACCAGCGAACATGAGACCCCGGTTTGGAGAGCTAATCCATTTTCCTCCCCAGAACCAGCCGACCAGGGCGGCAATCACGCCAACCAGATATCCAATCGGGGTAAACCAGGCAGCTTGTCCCAAGGGAGAAAAATACCATACAATGCCAAACAATATCGTAACCGCAATGGGGATAAACCATTTGCGCTGCATCGCAAAACCAGCACAGGCAGCGCCGAGCATTGCCAGAATGAATTGGAATGGTCCAAAGATGACCGTGTGCGGCGCGATCAATTGTCCAATCAATCCACCGATGCCAGCTGCGATGGCACCTGCCCACGGGCCAAATAACACGCCTGCCAGCGGTATCATTACGTCGCTGATGCTGAATGTTGCCCCAGTACCAATGACAGGGATGGCTGGAAGCAGGCTGGCAACCGCAATAAGCGCTGCCCATACAGCCATCAGTGCTGGATGAGTTTTTACACGAACTGATTTTCTGTTTGCCATTTTGTGCTCCTTTATAAAATTTATAGATCGGATAATTTATCAGCGCGGGAGGAATGCAAAAATGCTATTCCCGCAAATACACTCCATGGTTTTCAACATCAGATACGAATTTTCACCATTAACATCTCTGTCATTGGTTTCCGTTTTTGCCTAATCTTGCCAGTATCGTCTCATATACCTGCGACACCGATAATGGTGTCCGCGGCAAGCTAAGCTCTTCCGGCAGCATCTGGCACAACTCGGTTATTTGGGGTGGAATAATATGTGCCCGGCGTACCAATTCCGGTCTGGCAAAAACCCGTTCGGTGGAATCATCGATCAGAATTTCACCCTCGCACATGACGATTACACGGCGGGCATATTCAGCAACTAAAGCCATGTGATGGGTAACGAATACGATAGTTCTTCCCTCTTCATGCAGCGAGCGGGCTATCTGCATAATCTGGTGGCATCCCTTATAATCCTGTCCGGTGGTCGGCTCATCCAAAACGATCACCTCCGGATTCAAAGCCAGAGCTGAAGCGATGACCACCTTAGCCCGTTCTCCCTTCGATAACGCTGGAGGAAATTCTTTCCGCTGGGCTTCTAAACCCACCAGCTTCAGCGCCTGCTCAAGCCGATCCTTTACAGTAGCCTCATCCAGCCCCAGGTTGCGTGGACCAAACGAAATTTCATCTTCCACCGTCTCTGCAAATAATTGCTGATCCGGGTTTTGCAAAACAAAGCCAACATGCTGGGCAAGCTCTGCTACAGCGGTGGTTTTGGTATCCATACCGGCTACCATCACGCTGCCCGAAGTGGGTTTCAACAAGCCTAACAGATTCTTCAATACTGTGGTTTTGCCGGAGCCATTTTGCCCGATGATGGCAACAAATTCTCCTTTATGAACGTCAAAAGTGACATTCTTTACTGCTTTTACATCCTGAGGTTGGTAAACATAATCCAGATCTTTAACGCTGATAATTACATCATTTTGGGGTTTAGCTTCTACGCCGGTTACGGCCTCCGGCTCCCGTTTCGGCGGTGAAGCCGGTTTATCTGCCAGTAATTCGATGATTCCCTGGCAGCCTTCTTCCAAACTTACCGGGAAGCTTTTCAGGGGATGCCCCGCTTGGCTTAATTTCATTCCAAGCTGTGAAACCTGCGGGGCGCGGATCATCAACCGGGAAAACAAAGCTGTATCAGAAAAGATTTGCCGCGGCGTTCCTTCTGCCACCAGACTGCCTTTATCCAATACCAAGACGCGATCGGCAAGTTTCGCCACCTCTTCGCTTTGATCGGTTGTCATAACAATAGTCATGCCATATTTCTGGTTTAGTTCCTTCACCAGTGTAAGCACTTCCACCACCCCCAGCGGATCGACCTGGGAAGTGGCTTCATCGAGCACCAGTATCGAAGGGCGCATGGCAAGCGCTGCAGCGATTGCCAGCCGTTGTTTCTGCCCGCCTGATAGAGCTGTCGGCAACCGGTCCTCATATCCGGTAAGCCTGACGACATCCAGCACCCAGCGGATACGTTCTTTGATCTCCTCTACCGGAGAATTCAGGTTCTCCGGGCCAAAAGCCACTTCTGACCTGACCGACGTAGTAAACAATTGCGTTTCTGGGTCATCCAATACAATACCCACCCGTGTCGCCAGTTCGGCAATCGACGCTTCTTTAGTATTTAAACCCCCAACAATCACATCCCCTTTTAATCGACCGCCCAACGAATTAGGGATTATTCCAATGATTATCTGGCACAGCGTGCTTTTTCCTGCCCCATTTTCGCCCATCACGGCTACAAATTCGCCTGGTTTTACCGAAAAATCCAAATTATTAATCACATATTTATCGGTACGTGCGTAGCGATAAGATACCTGTTTCAATTCGATAGCATTGTTTGTCATTGCGCTTCACTCATCTACTTATATAATTGCTGCGGCGACCAGAATTGCTATAGTACCCAGAGTCGAAGCAATCATAAAAAACCAGTCCATTGGGCTGAGTTTAATATCTTCTATATAAGTGCGGGTTTTCATCGCGCCAAATGCCCGCGCGTCCATTGCCACCGCCATAGATTGGGCGCGCCGCATTGCACCAATAACCAATGGCGTTACTAAAACAGGGTATGATTTCAGCTTGCTCCAAATACTACCTTTTTCGAAAGTGCTCATGGCGCGTAATTTCTGAGCGTCGACAATTACCCCGATTTCGCTTTGCAAAATCGGCACCATGTTCAATGCCGCAGTGATTGTATAAGACAACCGGTATGGCAACCCCATGCGCACCATGCCCAAAGCCAGAATATGAACCGGCGTCGTCATGCTCACCAGCGGGAGCAAGATGACCATTGCCAGCAGGCGGAACATAAGCAAAACGGCAAATAAAATGCCCTCCAGGTTTACCTGCCCCATGCCGCCGATTAGTGGAATGAATTTGGGAATAAGCGGTTTTATGATCGGCGTAACCCCAGGGTAAAGAAGCGCCTGCACGATGAACAAAAAAATGAACACCGGCAAAAGGGCTTTCAGAAAGCCATAAACAATAGATGCAGGCAGCCGCGCCAGCAACCATAAAGCAACCATAACCACTAAGATAATGCCGGAAAGATACAGATTTTGAACAGCGAAAATAACTGTACTTACCAGCACCATAAAGACGATCTTGGTACGGGGATCTAGTTTATGGAAGAAAGTCTGCCCGGGAAAATATACAACAAGCGATTTACTCAATGAAAAATCCTCCGTGACGATTAATATCGAAAAACTGCCCGGTTGGTATAAAGAGGCGCTTCGATAGCATCAACTTCGTCTAAGATCGCCTCTTCATCGCAATTCACCAGCTTACGCTCCCGCATCACCACTTTTCCGTCGATAATCGTATCGCGCACGTCATTAGCCTTGGCGCAAAAAACCAGCTGCTCGATCAACCGGTCAGGGTGAAGAGGCCGTAAATGGGCACCTTTTAATTCTACGATTGCCAAATCTGCCAGCTTGCCCGGCTCGATTGTGCCTGCTTCCAGCCGGCAAACAGCTGCTGGAGCAACAGTTGCCATGCGAAAAGCATCGGCGGCGCTGAGGGCGCCGGCGTCATTATTGGAAACACGGGCTAACATAATCGCTGCCCGCATCTCTTCCCACATATCCAATAAATCGTTAGAGGCAGCGCCATCGGTTGCAACGCTGACCGGAATTTGACGATTTATCATGGAGACAACCGGAGCAACGCCATCGGCAAGTTTCATATTGCTCTTTGGGCAGTGCACCACGTGGCAGCCCGAATCGGATAAGATTTGGATATCACGGTCGGAGACATGCACACAATGCACAGCGCTTGTCCGGGAAGATAAAAGCTCTAGCCGATTCAAGCGCTCCACCGGCGTCATACCCCACTCATCCAGCGATTCTTTGACCTCACTAGCAATTTCCGAAACATGGATTTGAATCCCCAAATCCAGCGCTTCTGCCTGGTCGCGGCACCACACCAGTAAATTATCGTCACAGAGAAAAGGTGTGGAAGGCGCCACAAAAGCCTGTATCAATCCACCAGGTTCATGCCAGCGGTTAATAAACTGCAGCACTTTGCGGTGAGTTTCTTCATCCGAGGGATGGAATTCTTCTGGAATCCAACGGTTGGAAATGGTATAACCCGCTACCGAGCGAAAACCCAAATCACGCCAGGCATCCAATGTAGCATCTACGGTCAAATCCATATCCAGGCAGCAAGTAATCCCCCCTTTGATCATCTCGATAGCCGCTGCGGCAGACCATAAATATGCTGCCCGGTAATTATTGGTCTCAAACCCGCTGCGCAGCGCTCCAACCGTAGGAAATAAGACTTCATTGCACCAGGGTACCAGCGGCAAGCCAGGCGAGACACCCTTTAGAAAATTCTGGTAAAGGTGAGTATGGGCGTTGATTAATCCCGGCATGACCACACAACCGCGGGCATCGATTTCGATCGAGTCATCGGGCGCAGGGATATTTTTCCCCACCGCTGCAATGCGCTTCCCGGAAATGAGCACATCGCAGTCTTGCTCAATATGTTCCGGGTTACAAATGAGATAAGAAATTTTGCGAATGATCATGTATTGTTGAGAAAATTAATTAATAGGTCAGCGTGACATTTGCTCATAACATTTGATCGTTCAGTATCATCATAGTAACATTAATTAATACTGAACACAACTAGACGAATGTAATTCTCATTTTGTGATTTATGTCATATTTGGGGTTGGTTTTTAGGGCGGTTTTTATTATTACATTCACTATTACTTTACAATAATCAAACATTACTTGACAAAGCTTCTTCTCACCTATATACTATTTAAAAATATAATGCTGCCTCTTTTTATTGCCCTTTGCTGTCCATACGATTGAAAGGGAACTAATTAATGATCGGAAAAAAGATATACGATCGCAGAAAAGAACTCAATATTAGCTTACGCACCCTGGGAAAGATGACCAATCTTTCTGCCAGTTTTTTAAGCCAGGTTGAAAACGACCTGACTTCACCTTCCATAAGCTCGCTGCAAGCGATTGCCACTGCTCTGCGAATCCCCATGTTCACTTTCCTGGACGACGACAACCAAACCGAAGTGGTGGTCCGCCGAGATGCACGAAAAAAATTAAGCTTCCCACACTCACATATCGTCTATGAGCTGCTTACCAGCGATCTATCCCGCCAGATGATGGCTTTCTTGGTTCGGCTGGAGCCGGGGGCGCGTTATCAGGCGCAAAGGTTATATCGCCCCACTGAAGAATTGATGTATGTATTACAAGGCGAAATGGACATCTGCATTGGAGAACGGATTTATCGTTTGAATACAGGGGATTGTATCTACTACGACGGAATGCAATTGAAAGAATATACTTCGGTAGGTGAAAAAGAATTGTGTGTTCTGTGTTCCATGACTCCCCCTGCGCTCTAAATTTACGGGAAAATTATCATGCCGCTGACTGCTTTCATTGACCTGACACGTTCAAAGATAACTATTGAAACCACCAATCCAGACTTGATCCGGCGCTGGCTGGGCGGCCGCGGGTTAGGAGCAAGCCTTCTATACAAGTACGTTCATCCCAGCACCGACGCTTATTCTCCCGATAATTGCATCATATTTACCAGCGGGATCTTTAATGGCACCTCCTGGCCAACCGCTTCTCGATATCATGTCACCTTTAAATCCCCTGCCACCGATGCATATGGGTATGCCAATTCGGGCGGATTTTTCGGACCGGAATTACGCCGTGCGGGCTTCGATGCCTTGGTAATCACCGGCAAAGCTCCCGCACCGGTATTTCTGCGCATCATCGATCAGGATATCCAAATTCATTCTGCACTGCATTTGTGGGGACTTCCAACATCGCAAACCGAGGATACTTTAGTTTCCGAAGCAGGCGGCAGGGTAGCAGCGATCGGTTTGGCAGGTGAAAACCTAGTGCGAATGGCTGCAATTATCAATGATAAGGGCAGAGCCGCTGCCCGAACGGGGCCAGGCGCTGTGATGGGCAGCAAAAACCTGAAAGCCATCCAGATCATCGCCAGCGCTAAAGGACTGCCCACCTCGTCCGAATTCCATAATTTGACTAAACAAGCCTCTGACCGGCTGATCCACAGCCCAGATACCCAAGGGCTGATGAACAGCTCAACTTTGGTGCTCATGGCGATAAAGAATAAGATCGGCGATCTTCCAGCGAAAAATCACCAATACGGTCAGGTGCCATTTATCGATTCGCTGGATGATAAATCATTTAGTAATTACTGGACACGCCGCAAAGGCTGTGCTGTATGTTCTATTCGCTGCTCCCGGCAATCGGAGCTAAAAGACGGCGACCAGGTTATAAAAATCGAAGGCCCTGAATACGAAACCGCCGATTCATTCGGTCCGCTATGCTGGAATCCCGACCCCGAAGTAGTTATTAAAGCAAACGCCCTGTGCAACGATTATGGGTTAGATAGTATATCAACCGGCGTCACCATCGCCTTTGCTATGGAATGCAATGAGCATGGCATTCTGAATGACGATGATTTCTCGCTAGAGTGGGGTGATCCGCAAACCATACTCGGGTTAATCCAAAAAATCGCCGAACGCCAAGGCTTGGGCAGGCTGCTCAGCGAAGGTACGCTGCGCGCTGCCCGGCAGATCGGCAACGGTGCCGAGCAGTTTGCTATGCAGGTAAAAGGGGTGGAAATGCCCCGCCAGGAACCGCGCATCGCCAAAGCCTTTGGGCTGGGGCATGCCACCGGCAACCGTGGCGCTGACCACCTCTATGCTCTTCCCACTATCGATCTGGCAGGTCATTGGGAAGCTGCCCGGAAAATTTTCCCCAATGAAACACTGCCCTCCCTGATGGATATTGCCGATGAAACCTATAAAGCAGATGTTGTTATCTATGGCGAGAATTTTTGCGCCATCATCGATTCACTGGGCTTATGCAAATTCAGCACTGCCGAAACTTATGTGATTATGCCTGATGATCTAGCACAGGGGCTTCAGGCACTAGGGTTTGATTTTACCGGAGAAGAACTAATGGCGATCGGCGAACGGATCGTCAACTTGGAACGCCTTTACAACCAGAGGCATGGTTTCAATAAAAGACAGGATATCTTACCAGAGCGTTTCACCCAAGAAACGCTACCGGTTTTTTCATTTATTCGCAGCTCAGCCAACGAACCTTTACGGCAATCAAAAGAACCTATTGCTGTTGGTCTGATTTACGATTTTGAAGCCATGATCAACCGCTACTATCAGCTGCGCGGCTGGGACGATCAGGGTCTACCCACCCCGCAAACACTGGCACGGCTGGGGATTAGCGATCTGGCTGTGAATAGAGGCAATTCATCATGATATTCGACCTGGTCATAAGCGGCGGAAAATTAGTTACGGCAAGTACAACGTATACCTCTGATATTGGTATTAACGGTGAAACAATCGCTGCAATTGGCGAGGGACTGCAGGGAAAAGAGGTCATCGATGCAAGGGGTAAACTGGTGATCCCTGGCGCTATCGACCCTCACGTGCACCTGGAAATGCCGGTTGGCGATACCTTTTCCGCCGATGACTGGGCAAGCGGCACTCTCGCAGCTGCCTGCGGTGGTGTGACGACTGTGATTGATTTCGTCGAGCCCGAACCAGACGAAGTCCTTATTGCTGCACTGCAAAAACGCCTGGAGTCTGCTAAGGGTAAGGCTGTCATTGACTATGGCTTGCACATGACCCTGCGCAACGATCACCCCGATACTTTAAACCAGATACCTGCTGTAGTTGCTGAAGGCTGCCCGTCATTCAAAACTTACCTCACCTATGAGGGTTTTGCATTGAGCGATAAAGCATTTCTCAACGTGTTAGAAGCAGTGGGTAAAGCGCGTGGTATGGTGCTGGTGCATGCAGAAAATGATGCTATTGTCTCCTATTGCACTCGACAAATGATCGAGAAGGGAAAAACATCACCAGGCGCTCATGCATTGGCAAGACCTGCCATTGCCGAAATGGCAGCAATCCAAAACTCCTTAGCGCATGCAGAAGTGACCGGAACGCCGCTCTATATTGTCCATATTTCCACAGCCGGCGGCACATCAGCCCTGGAGGCTGCCCATTTACGCGGGATAACCGCCTACGGCGAAACCTGCCCTCAATATCTCACCCTGACTGAAGACAAGTACGATCTGCCCAATTTCGAAGGAGCAAAATATGTCTGCTCACCGCCGCTGCGCCAAAAAAATGATCAAGAAACCTTATGGCGGGGATTGGCGAAAGGCGTACTGCAAACCGTGGGCAGCGATCACTGTCCCTTTAATTTCAATGGACAAAAGGATAAAGGCAGAGATTCCTTCGTTAACATTCCGCCCGGCTTGCCAGGCATCGAAATTCGCCTGGCACTGCTGTTTACTTTTGGGGTTAAGAAAGGGCATATTTCAATAAACCGCTGGGTAGATTGCTGCGCATCCAGCCCAGCACGCTTATTCGGGTTATACCCGCGCAAAGGTCATTTGATCCCCGGCGCTGACGCCGATATCGTGATTTTCGATCCCGATAAAGAGATCGTTGTAACGAAGGCGGTACTTCACGAACGCGTTGACTACACACCCTACGAAGGTATAAAACTTCAGGGCTACCCGGTGATGACCATATTACGTGGAAAATCCTTAGTCATCGAAAATGAATATATTGGAACCGCTGCACATGGTCAGTTCCTAAAACGGCAGGTATACCAATGAAGCGTCTGGTAATCTATCCCGAATTATGCAGCGGGTGTTCTGCCTGCGAAGTTTTTTGCTCTCTTCACCATGAAGGCAAGGTCAATCCCGAGCTTTCCCGCATTCATGTAATCAAAGATGAAGCACACGCGGCATTTCTCCCGGTCGTTTGTGTATCCTGTAAAAATAAAGCCTGCCTGGCAGCCTGCCCTGAGCAGGGAGCAATTTATATCAATCACCTGGGTATGACGGTGATCGAAGAAACGCTGTGTACCGGCTGCAGTAAATGCGCACAAGCTTGTGAAATTCACGCCATCCGGTTTTTCAAGCAAAGCGGGCGTGGAAAATGGGGTAAAGCATTTTGTTTTAAATGCGACCTTTGTGCAGGTGACCCTATCTGTGTTAAAGCCTGTCCGCAGGGCGCGTTGGCTGTCAAAGATATCGCGGATGACGGCGAGGCAGCACAAAATCTCTATGAACAGCTTCGCCAGGAATGCACACGCATCATCGAGTGGCTGGACGAACGCAGCCTGGTGAAAAATCGGAGGGCTGTATGACCTTTGTATATAAAGGATATGGCGGGTCATACCTGAGGGTTAATCTAACGACGCGCCAGATCAATAAATTTCCTCTAGCCAATGAGTGGGTGGAAAATTTCCTGGGCGGCAATGGCATCGGGACGAAAATTCTTTGGGATGAAGTTCCCGAAATAGCCAGTCCGCTTGGTCCAGATAACAAGTTGATTATTGCAACCGGACCATTATGCGGAAGCCCCATGCCCAACTCGGGCAGGGTGGAATTTATTGCGAAATCGCCGCTTACCGGCATATACGGCGACGCCAATGCCGGCGGTCAATTCGGTCCCGAACTCAAAAGCGCTGGTTATGATGTGATCATTTTCGAAGGTCAATCTGATGAACCGGTTTATCTGGATATTCATGATGACGACGTAGCACTGCGTTCAGCTGAGGAGTTATGGGGATTGGGCACCTTCGAAGCCGAGGCGCGCCTGCAAGCCATTCATAAAGATTCGCGTCTTAAAACTGCGCTGATTGGTCCCGCCGGAGAAAATCTGGTGCGCTTTGCCGGTATACAGGTCAGTTACCGCCGCAGTGCGGCGCGCTGTGGTTTGGGGGCGGTGATGGGTTCCAAGAAATTAAAGGGTGTGGCAGTGCGTGGTACAAAAGGGATTGCCTTTAGCTGTCCCCAAGAGCTTGAAGAGTTATCCCTGGAGATGCATAAAAAACTCCGCCAAAATGAGTTTTTTGCCGGCATTCATCAATTTGGCACCTCCGGTCTGGTAGCCCTGATGCAGCCTATTGGACGTTTCCCCACCCAAAATTTCCGCCTGGGTCATTTCGAGGGTTTTGAAGCCATTTCCGGCGAAGTATTGCGGGAAGAGCATCTGGTAAAAGATATCGCTTGTTTCAACTGCCCGCTGGGTTGCGACAAGATGTATTCTGTGATATCGGGTGAATTTGCTGGCTGCCGTATTTCCAGTGTTGAATATGAAACCCTTAACGCTCTGGGGGCGCGCGTCTGCAATCGAAATCTACCTGCTCTGCTGAAAGCCAACGAAATCTGTGATGATCTGGGTTTGGATACAATCTCAGCTGGGAACACTATCGCCTTTGCTATGGAACTGGCAGATTTTGGTATTTGGAATGCCAATGAGTTAAATGGATTAGATTTAAGCTGGGGGAACTACCACAGCATACTCCAGCTGCTGCATGATATGGCATACCGGCAGGGTTTTCTGGGCGACCTGTTGGCAGATGGCGCTGCCCGGGCAGCAAAATGGCTGGGACGCAATGCCGATCGTTACGCCATGCATGTAAAAGGTCAGGATATCCCTGCCCAGGATGGGCGCGCTCAGCAATCAATGGGATTGGCGCATGTCACCTCGTCACGCGGGGCAGATCATCTAAAAGCTTTTCCTACTATCGATGAAACAGGTTACCCCAGTGAAGCCGTGCGCCGTTATGGCGATCAATACCTGCCCGAGCTGGTCGATCCTCTGGCAACTAAATATAAAGCCATGCTGGTGAAGGATGGTGAAGATTTTGGCGCTGTTGTCGATTCGAGCGGCAACTGTAAATCTGGGGGCACTTTTGTCATGGCAGAAATTTACTGGCAGGAGCAAGCCGATGCCATCGCTGCCGCCACAGGCATGCTGATGACCAGCAGGAATCTCCGCTGCATTGGTGAAAGGATTTATAATCTTCAGCGCTGTTATAATGCAATTCACGGCATCACTTCTGCTGACGATGTGCTGCCATGGCGGTTCACGCAAGCACCATCGCCTTCTGGCAATGCCCGCGGCAGTGTTTGCCGATTGGATCTTATGCTTCCAGATTATTATGCTGCCCGCGGCTGGAATCCGGAAGATGGTTTGCCAACTCAAGCTACCCTGCAACGTCTTGGACTTGATCAGGCTTGGAAATATATGCAGCAAATAATCAATTCCGGAAAAGCCAAAATCATTCGCTCTCAGCTTGGCTGGGCGGAACCATACACCAAAAAAATGGTCGAGCAAGAATGATCACTGTTACCGTGAAATTATTCAATTTATTAGCGATTTACGCAGGCATAAAAACACAATCCTTCGATCTTGCCGAAGGGATAACTATCAAACAATTGCTTGAACGTATGGTCCATGAGTACCCGGCCCCATTTAAAGATATGATATACCATCACGAAAAAATCAACCCCCATTTGCGCATTTTTTTGAACGAGCATTTACTTAATGAAAGCGAACTCGATGCAGCACTTTCGGATGGAGATAAACTGATGCTCTTTCCTGCCATTGCCGGAGGATAAATGCCATGATCAACCGCATCATCCTTCCCGAATGGCTGATTACGAGTGGTTTGGAAAAACCACAGCAAAAGCGGGGAATACGCCTCTGTGGCGACAAAATTGCCGATATCGATGCAAACGAAGCATTGCAGCGCAAATATCCCCATGATGAAATCTGGCTGGCATCGGGGCAGGTGCTTAGCCCAGGGTTTGTAAACAGCCACACCCACCTGTATGGTGTGCTGGCGCATGGCATTCCCTTACACAACGCCCCCGAAGGCTTTTGGCACTTTCTCAAAGATTTCTGGTGGCTGCAGGTTGAAGACCGTCTGGATCACGCCATGATCCGGGCTGCAGCAGATTGGCAATGCGCACTAATGCTGCGCAGCGGCATCACTTCGTTTTATGATTGTCTGGAAGCCCCCAATGCCATTCCAGGATGTCTCAATGTGATTAAAGACGTGGTCGAAAGACATGGATTACGAGCCATCCTATCCTTCGAAGCCACCGAGCGGATAAGCGCTAATAATGGGCAGCTTGGGCTTTCGGAAAACGAACAATTTATCAAGGACTGTCAAAAATTCCCCAGCCTGGTTTCAGGAATGATGTGTTTCCATACCACATTTACCTGTTCGGCAGATTTCATCCGCCAGGCATTCCATATTGCCAACACCCTGGATGCCAGCGTGCATATGCACTGCTCCGAAGGAGCATACGAACCGGCGTATGCCTTGGAGCATTTTGGAATGCGCCCTATTCAATATTATGAGAAGCTGGGTGTACTAAGAGAAAATATGCTGGCTTCTCAATGCGTTCACCTGGACAATGAGGAGATTGCGCTGATCGCAAAAAGAGGCGGGCGTGTCGCCCATATGCCGCTCTCCAATTGCGAGGTGGGTGGCGGTATTGCTCCCGTTCCACAAATGATCGCTGCGAATATCACCCTGGGCTTGGGCAGCGACAGCTATATCGATGATTTCTTCGAGGTCATGCGCGGAGCATTTTTAATTCATAAAGCCAGCCAGCAAGATCCCCGTATCATGCCTGCTAACCTGGTATGGCATTTGGCAACCGAAGGCGGCGCCAAAGCTTTGGGGCTGGATAAAGTAGGCAGGATCGAACCGGGCTGGCACGCTGATTTGCAATTAATCGAGCTTGATTTTCCCACACCCGTCGAAGATTGGAATATTTTCGATCAGCTGCTGCTATATGGCAATCGGTTTTCAGTAAAAAGTGTTTTCGTTAATGGAGAGCTGCTAGTGAAAGACGGATGCCTCCTACGCGTGAATGAGCAAGAAGTAAAAGAGACCTGCCGCATTCAGGCGCAAAGATTATGGGGTTCTCATTGACCGGGTATGCCTCCTGCTAACGATTATCCTACCCTTTACCACGCCCACCATAATCGTCAACTTGAAGATCTCCCTTTTTGGCTGCATTTGGCAAAACAGCTTGGAAGCCCCATCCTCGAACTGGGCTGCGGCACCGGTCGCATCTTTACACCCATACACAGAGCCGGATATCGGATTACCGGCATCGATCATGATCCCGTCATGCTGGCATATTTACTTCAAAACTGGGTTGCGCATGAGCCACCGGATCTCATCCAGGCAGAGATGACTGACTTTGCTCTGGCGCCGGTTTTCCGTCTGGTGATCTTACCCTGCAACACTTACAGTACACTGCAAGCAGCACAGCGCCAACAAACATTGAAATGCGTTCGGCGCTGCCTGCTGGCTGGAGGGGTGTTTGCCATCAGCATGCCCAATCCCAATATACTAAAACGCCTACCAACTGAATCTACTTCCGAAATTGAAGATATTTTTGCTCACCCGAATGATGGCGAACCGGTTCAGGTAAGCAGCGCCTGGCAAAGAGAATTATTAACCTTTTCATTGACCTGGCACTATGATCACTTGTTACCCGATGGGCATGTAGAAAGAACCACCGCACACTCCCGCCAATTCATGGAGGACTTGAATAATTATATGCAGGAATTTCACCAGGCAGGTTTCAGCGATGTGAAAGTCTTTGGCAATTTCGATAAAACCCCTTATGACGACGATTCTCCAGGTTTGATATTTACTGCCCGATAAGATTCCCCGCGAATCAATCCCCAGCAATCAACCAGCCTTCGAATAAGTGTGTTGAAAATTGAAAAGCGTCCATTTAGAGATGAGATTTACCCTTTATTTTTCAAACAAAGTACTTTCAACGGTTTTCTTGTAATGCTCTCTCCTTGTTAGAAATTCATCAGATTTTTTCTCCCCTTTCTAACAAAAAATCTATATTGCTTTGATATGCCTCTGATGTTGTTATTGTAAGATACGGGTAAATATCAAATATAGGATAAATATCATCTTTATTAGTAAATCAATAACCAGAGGAGATAACCCATGACCGTATATCTAACCCCCTATCGAAGAATGTACAATCTTCGCGAAGCGATGAATCGGCTTTTCGAAGATAATATCGGAGAAGCCGCCTCAGAACGAGAAATGCTTCTGGCGATGGATATCACTGGCAGCGAAGATGCCTACGAAATCACCGCCTTTGTGCCTGGTTTGGATGCCGAGGACGTGAATATTGAGATTATCAATAATACCGTTAACATCCGTGGTGAGTTTACTTCCGAAGAGAAAAAGGATGTCCAAATTCTATCCTGCGAGCTGCCCAGCGGACGCTTTAGCCGGGTAGTAACTTTACCCACCGCATTAGATCCAGCTAAAGCTGAAGCCAATATCAAAAATGGCGTTCTCACATTACGCATCCCAAAAGCGGAAGCAGCCCGTCCAAAAGCTATAAAAGTCAAAGCTGGATAACGCTGAAATACCTATGAGAAGGCTCTTACAACCAAATATGAAGTGATATCTCAAGTATATCGATGCAAATTGGAGAAAAAGTCATCACTGCGAAATAATCAAGAATATTATCCCCCGTGGTGATGACTTTTTATTCGAACGCCAGGGAAATATTCAATAAATTCGCTTACATCTCCACAGGTTTTCATAATATACTTGAGAGAGCTTCACACAAAATCAAACGGGAAGCAAATATGCTGCCGATACGTGACTCGGTTCATTCCTACACTTTTTCTGTAATCAACTGGTTAATCATCGCATTAAATACGGTTGTTTTTCTCATTGAAATCAACTTATCGCCTGTTGCCCTAAACCGATTTATTCAGATATTTGCTCTCACCCCGGCAAATTTACATCTCAACGATCCAACGACATTATTTAGCAATCCCATGTTGTTGATTCCGCTGATCACGCATATGTTCCTGCATGGCGGATGGTTCCATTTCTTGAGCAATATGTGGATCTTGTTTATTTTTGGGGACAATGTAGAAGACCGCATGGGATCGATCCGCTATCTTATTTTTTATCTGGCAGGTGGCGTTGTTGCAGGCGCTTTACAAACTTTTGTTTCTCCCTTTAGCGAAATACCCTCGTTAGGCGCCAGCGGTGCTATCGCAACAGTATTAGGCGCATACTTTCTGCTATATCCACGGGCACGGGTGACCACTTTAATTCCTATGATATTTGTACCCTGGTTTGTAGAGATTCCTGCCGTCATTTACCTGGGATTCTGGTTTGTATCTCAACTTTTTTCTGGGATTGCTTCTTTAGGAGCAGCTAATGCTGCCAACATGGGTGGTGTGGCTTGGTTTGCCCATATTGGCGGTTTTGTATTCGGGTTGCTATTTGCCCGTATTTTTATTCCCCGCCGTCACCCGGCTTTCCTTCGCCAATTCCCCGACGAATATTACCCATGGTAGCCAGGTTTGGGAGGTTTTTATGGATTTTACTTTTCTACTCATGCTTTTTTTGATCATATCCTCATTGCAGCCGGTGATCCGTCAAAAAATACTAGAAGCAAACCGCACCAAGATGTTGCGCACCCTGGAAGCCAAACGCGGATCGCGGGTTATTGCCTTGATCCACCGCCAGGAAAGGTTATCCTTTTTAGGTTTTCCGCTGGCGCGCTATATTGATATTAATGATTCGGAAGAATTACTGCGGGCGATTAAGCTGACCGACCCAAAAATCCCCATCGATTTAATCCTGCACACGCCAGGAGGATTGGTGCTTGCAGCCGAACAAATTGCCACGGCACTGTGCCGCCATACAGCCAAGGTCACCGTGTTTATTCCTCATTATGCAATGTCGGGCGGCACATTAATCGCCCTGGCAGCCGATGAAATCGTTATGGATGAAAACGCTGTTTTAGGACCCGTTGACCCACAGTTAGGACAACACCCTGCTGTATCCATTCTTGCTGTATTAGATCAAAAGAACATCGATAAAGTCGATGATGAAACACTCATCCAGGCAGATATGGCACGCAAAGCCCTGCGCCAGGTAAAAGATACCGTAAAACGCATCGTGAGCGAACGTATGACAGAAGAAGCTGCCGAAAACCTGGCAGAAATCATGACCAGCGGACGATGGACGCATGATTATCCAATTTCTGTAGAAGAAGCCCGCCAGTTAGGTCTGCCAATTAACACCGATGTCCCCACCGAAGTGTATCAGCTTATGAATTTATTCCCCCAAGCGGGCGGAGGCAGGCCGACTGTGGAATATATTCCAGTCCCCTACCGCGAACATCAGCCCGCCCCGCGGAGTAAAAATGTGTCGTAATTCTTGTTCATTTGCGATCTGAGGAGATATAAGATGGATCAAACTGATCAAACCCCGGAACAGGGACCAGCAGATACCACATCTACAGCGGAACAAGCCCTGAAAAAAGAAAGCCGGATTGGTAATTTTCTGAAAACTGCCACGCGCTGGCTTTTCGGTTTGCTTATTGTGTTTGGGCTGGGTGCCCTGGCGGTTATTTTTCTGCTGTATTCCCCCACCCGGCAGACTTTACAGCAAACCCAGGCAGACCTGGAAACCGCCAGACAAAAAATTACCGACCTGGAAAGCCAGGTGCAAAAGATGGCTGCCCTTGAAACTCAAAATGCATCGCTAAAAAAGGAAGTCGATTCCAGTGTTTTACATATTAAATTATTGACCGTGCTGGCAGATGTGGATACGGCACGAGTGGCACTGGCAGAGAAAGATGCCCCTGCCGCCAAAACCGCTCTTACCAATACCGCTGCGACAATTAACCAAATATCTACCCTGGCAGGCAGCAGCCAAAGTGAGGCAGTGAAATTTATTCAAGACCGCCTCAAGCTTGTCTTAAGCGAAATCGAGACCGACCCCGCCACTGCTCAAACCGATCTGGGCGTTTTGGCAGGAAAATTGATAGAACTCGAACAAGCTTTATTTAATAAATGATAAACAAATTCTAAGCCAGGCTTGCTGAATTTCTTAATTTGAGGTATTTGCAGGTGCGGCACACCCGCAAATACCTCAAAACCCATCAATACCTCAATACTCCCCCAATATGCTCATAATCAGCCAAGTTGAGGTCATCATGCAATACTTCGACCTCTCCGCCAGACTGTAACACATGCTTAACTGCCATTTCCACCACATCAGCTACTTTCTCAACAGTGCCACTGCATAGTGAACAGGTTTGCGATAACCGGGAAGCAACATAACCACATTGCGTGCAGCGCTGACCGGCAACACGCAATCCTTCACGGATCAACAGCGTATGCACTCTGCCATCGTGGACAGCTTTTAGAGTCTCTTCCATTCCTACCACACCCCCGCGTTTTTTAGCAGCATTGGTGATCACCGCATCGATTAATTTGGCTTCCCTGCGATGCTCCGCCTCTAAACCGATTTCCATGGCTCTTTCTAAAATATCATCATGGCTGGCGGTCATGCTCATTGGGAAAGTTCCTATCACCAGACTTTGCCAGGTTTTAGGCAATTGAGAGCGAAACGCAGCAATATTATCATCGGTACCGCCGATTACAATACGGCGGACATTCTTCTCGGAGAAAAATTTCGCTGCATAATCTGCCGCTTCACGAATATTCCTGCCTGTTACTTCATCGACATAATTGGTCAACCCGGCTGTACCGCCGCGTCTGCCTTGGGCTTGAGAACCGCCGCCGCGTTTGGTACGCCGCACGCTTTCTCCCAAGACACCTTCCTGTTCGATCAATTCTCCAAGGTGGAAATAAAAAAATCGAGCGCCTTGTTTATCTACCAAAGCGACGCCATATCCACCATAAGCATCCAGTATATCTACCAGCGGTTTTACATGCGGACGATCCCCAACCCGCACCCGACTGCGTAATGGAATTGCCAGTGAATATACCCGGAACCACGATGCCGGCGCACATGAAAACAAAGCCACACTGCGCCCGTTCCAGTCAAATTCATGATCGAAAAACCGTTCGACCATCTCACCATCCTCAGGCAGATTGGCTTCTTTTAGCATACTGCGCAGGCGCAACTTATGGGCATCAGCGCTCCCTTCAGATGGCTCGATATTCAAATACATACTGAGGACAGGTCCTTTCCCCTTAAATGCAAGCAATTCACGCAGATCGTTTTCAGTTAGCATCCAATTATCCTCCGTTTCATACTAAATAATAATATTTTTGGGTAAACCTTATACAAATAAATAAGCGAGTATGAACAGATCTATTTCTTGCCAGCCAATTTCATGAACAATGCTTTTTGTTCCTGAGTTAATTCACGCGGAATGCGGACATTAACCCGTACGAATTGATCGCCGCGCTTGGAAGGGTTTTTTATCTGCGGCATTCCTTTTCCCGCCAGGCGGAAGGTTTGCCCGGGTTGAGTTCCCGGGGGAATTTTAAGCACGACCTCACCGCTCAAGGTGGGTACTTTCACTTCGCCACCCAAGACTGCTGTATATAAATCCACTTTAACTTCATTAAAAAGGTCGTCATTCTTACGCTCAATACCCGGAGAATCCTGAACATCGACGAGAATGATCAAATCACCTTTATGTCCATCCGGTGTTGAAACAGCATCTGTCATGCGGACTTTCGTGCCAGAACGTGCCCCGGCTGGAATCTTCACTTCAAACCGTCTGCCATCCACTTCGATACGGCGCGTCGTTCCCTCGTAAGCTTCTTTCAGAGAAATGCTGGTTCGATACTCGTAAGCAG
This sequence comes from Chloroflexota bacterium, assembly GCA_012798185.1. GTDB lineage: Bacteria > Chloroflexota > Anaerolineae > Anaerolineales > UBA4823 > JAAZNS01. The sequence goes on from JAAZNS010000037.1 coordinate 36,126, forward strand.
GCTTTGGGGTTCGTGTGGTTGTCCTCGAACGAGGTATCGAGGTGCCCATATTTGGCATACCTCCGAAAATTCGGCGGAAAAATTCCGAAAAATCTCCCAAACCGCCGCCAAACAAATCGCCGATATCCCCTACTTCTACACGCACATTACCGCCGCCCGGATAGGTTGCCCATTCATCCCAATTAAATCCACCTGGAGCACCGCGCTGCTGCCATTGGGTATACGAATCGCCCAATTGATCGTATCGAGCGCGTTTTTGCGGATCACTCAAAACCTGATAAGCTTCGTTTATCTCTTTAAACTTTTCTTCAGCCGGTTTATTATTCGGGTTACGATCCGGATGGTACTTTAAAGCCAATTTTCGGTATGCACGTTTGATTTCATCTTCACTTGCTTTTCTGTCTACACCTAATATTTTATAATAGTCTTTATAATCCATAAATGAATCTCGAATCTTATTGAAATTAAACCATCCAATTTCTAGGATAGTACAAATTAATGACTTGTATAGTAATTGATTTTATGCATATAATTACACCAAAGTCAAGCGAATTGGGTAACCTCTTATGGAATTCTAATTCTATCTCCCGTTTTTCACATAACCATGCTATGATTATCCTATGAATTACACAGCTGAGCGAATCCTGGTCGTTGAAAATAACCCGGAAATTGTCGATGTCATTGCCAGACAGGCTTTACAGCCGTTAGGGTATCATGTAGAAATCGTTCATTCCGCGGCAACCGCAATTCAACAAGTTGCTCATTTTTTCCCCGATGTGATCATCACCAATCTCGTTTTACCTGGGTTAAGCGGTAAAGATCTTCTGGTTGCTCTTTCATCTCAGGGATTGGAAACACCCGTCATTGTAATCTCTGAAAAAGGAAGAGAAGGGGAGGTCATTCAGGCTTTCCGCCTGGGCGCAACCGATTACCTCTATTGGCCGACGCGCGAAACCGAAATCGTTTCGGCGGTTGAAAGGGTGCTCAAGCAGGTGCGCACACGGCGGGATCGGGAAGATTTAGCTCAAACCTTGTATCAGACTAATCAGGAACTGCAAAAAAGGGTGAGGGAACTGACCACTATTTTTGCGATAGGCAAAGCGATCACCTCGATAACCGACCAATCCAGTTTGTACGAAAAAATTGTCGAAGGTGCCATCTATGTTGCCGAAGCAGATTGTGGATGGCTGTTATTGAAAAGCGACCAGGGCAAAGATTTTATCTTAACCGCCTCACGGAATATGCCGAAATCGATCACCGAAAAAACAAATCACCCCTGGGATGATGGGATCAGTGCGCTGGTGAGTATATCTGGCGAAATGCTCACCATCCACGGCGATCCATTGAAGCGGTTTAAAATTTCGCAGTTTGGCAAGTCTGCTTTGGTTGCTCCTCTCAAGGCTAATAAAACTGTAATTGGTTTATTGGTCATGGTGAGAAAAACAGCAAAACCATTCAGCCAGAGTACTCAAGAATTAATCGAGGCTGTAGCGGATTATGCCTCAATCTCACTGATTAATTCACGATATTTTCGAGTGCTGGAAGAGCGGGTGCGAAATTCTCAATTAGCAGTCGAAGCCGCCCAAGCTAATGAGCATAAGAAAGATGAAAAGTTAGCGAATTTAAACTACCTGATCCTTCCCCAATTGAATGAATCTATGGAAATGGCTGCCTCATTATTGATCGAAGGCGAAAACTTAGACGATAATCAGCGTGAAAAATTACACACACTGCAGGATAAACTTCAAAAAATTTCCGGTATATTACTGAATGACTAAATCTCAGATATTAATACTCACATCGAATGATGAAATTGGGGAAAAACTCACGAACATATTACATCAAAATGAAGATTTTCACATCTCGCGGGTAAATGATGTAATCAATCTCGAATCGGCAATAGCCAGCACTTCGCCGGATTTAATTATTTGGGATGGGCAGGATAATCTCACTGATCTCCCCCAGCTTTTGACGAATTTCAACGACCACCACGCCGAAATCTCTGTCATCCTGCTGGGAAACGAACCGACTTATGCAATGGTTCTCAATGCACTACGCGGGGGGTGTGTGGATTATCTTTGCCCGCCATTTATTGAAGAAGATGTTCTGAGCATCGTCAATAACAGTTTAAAGCGCAGCAGAAAATCGGAACAAAGTCAAATTATTCTCTCCCGGATGACTGAAGGGATTATGGTTATTAATCCCGAAGGCAGGATGATCTTTATTAATCACGCAGCAAAACAGACCTTCGAGCTGGAAACAGGGAATTTAATTGGCAAACATTATAAAGAGATTCTCCACAACACCGATTTAATAGCGCTGCTCGAACCTTACCACACTGCCGAAAATTTACATGGGGAAATTTCGTTGTCAGACGGCAGGGTTCTCAATTGCCAGGTAACAACGATTCCCGAAATTGGGTATTTAATTTCTTTACAAGAAATCACCCACCTCAAGGAATTGGACCGCATCAAGACCGATTTTGTAAATGCTGTATCGCACGATCTGCGGTCTCCCTTGACCGCAATTTTAGGATATGTTGAATTGCTGGAACGGGTTGGAGAAGTCAATCCCCAGCAAAAAGAATTCATTCAACGCGTTCGTCTTAGTGTTCAATCGATCACTGCTCTGATCAACGATTTGCTTGATCTGGGCCGTATCGAAGCCGGCTTCGATAGTCAAAAGGAAATTACACCTTTAGGCGCTATTGTGCGTTATTCACTAGAAGGATTATCCAACACTATTACCTCCCGGTCACAAGTTTTAGAGCTGGATATTCCTGCTGAAACACCATTTGTATTAGGCAATCCTGTTCGGCTAAGGCAAATGTGTTTTAATCTAATCAGTAACGCCATCAAATATGCCCCAATTGGCGGAAAAATACGCATTCAAATAAGTGCCACCGATGAACATGTCATCATGCAGGTTTCAGATAATGGACCGGGGATCGCACCTCAAGATCAACCCCATATTTTCGACCGATTCTATCGGGCAAGCAACCAGCCTGCCGACGCCTCGGGCACAGGGTTGGGTCTGGCAATCGTAAAATCGATTGTCGAAGATCATCAGGGGCGGGTATGGGTAGATTCTTTACTTGGGCATGGTTCTACATTTACCGTCGTTTTACCGATTGTTGAAAAGCCATAATAACCCCCCAGATGGCAATTCTTAATAATCCAAACAAGATAAATCGATTTAGCTGAATCGGCGTTTAAAAGTCGCCTCCGCCGGGGCGGTGAGGGAGAACCCGGCGGAGGCATTCGCCAAAGGAGGAAACAGCGATGAGCATCAGGAGAGTATCCTGAATCCCGTTTTCTGCCCTATATCATACAATAGATTGTCATAACACGTCATTGTCAACCATCCTAGATGCTATGTGATAATTCTCACAATGTCATTATGACATTTTGGTATTAATTCGAGACAAGGATGCTCTCACTACCCCAATTAATTCTGTAACAGCTTGGTATGAATGCACTATAATATTGTGGTCAAAAAGAACCAGCAATATTCTCAAAAAACACTACCTTTGGCTAGGCTATGATAGTTATATATACAATGCACCAGCAGGCAGACTTGTTACCCCGCCTGCTGATGACCAGGAATGGATTTTATTTTAAATTTCATCCCTACAGCAACAACCGCGATCATTCGTGATATGAATATGACGACAAAAGATGCACCTTCAATTACTTCAAATAAACATGAATAATGAAAACAGGAAGCATCATTACATACTGCTCCCTGCTCTCCAATCTATAGTCCTGAAAAATCTCTCTTTAGAAGCGCGATTTCTTTTGCCTCCGGCTGGCGATCATTTTTACCAATTCTGCTGCTAATGAAGGGATAATCAACAATGGCAACACCAATTCCCACTGCGTCCAACCAAGAGGAGTGGTATTGAAAATCGGGTTCAAGAAAGGTACATATATAACTAGCAGAAGCAACACAAGAGAAGAGAATACCCCGAGATTCATATTTCGATTACTAAATAAACCGATCTTCAAAACAGGATAGCGCTCCGACCGTGCAGTATACGCCCGCAGCAGCTCCGAAAATGACAAGGTTACAAATGCCATCGTTTCCCCAAATTCGGGCATTTCGGGGTGCATCCGTAACCCAACCAAATAAGCTGTTAACGTTACAGCAGTGATGGCAACAGTTTGCACAGCAATACCGGCTTGCATAAAACGATTAATGATTGGCTCGGATGGTGGGCGTGGCGGCTGGTCCATAATATCCGGGTCTCCTTTTTCGGTACCCAGTGCCAAGGCAGGAGCGCCATCGGTAATCAGGTTCAGCCACAATAATTGAATCGCTGTAAGTGGCGAGGTTTTTGATAACAATGTGCCCAGGAAGATAATCGCAATTTCAGCTAGGTTACAGGAGATCAAATAATAGACAAATTTGCGGATATTACTATAAATTATTCTCCCCTGTTCAACTGCAGAAACAATACTGGCATAATTATCGTCGGTCAGTACCATATCTGCACTCTCTTTAGCCACGTCGGTGCCGGTGATGCCCATTGCTATGCCGATATCAGCCCGCTTAATCGAGGGGGCATCATTGACTCCATCGCCGGTCATTGCAACCACCTCACCGCTTTCACGCAAAGCCTCAACAATACGCAGTTTGTGCTCCGGTGAGACTCGGGCAAATACATCGGTAAAGGCAACTTGTTTGATCAGCTCTGCGTCATCCATGTTATCCACATCAGCGCCAGTAAGGACCTGGTGACCGGGATTCAATAAACCAATCGATTCAGCAATCGCTCTGGCGGTATTGGGGTAATCACCAGTGATCATGATCGTGCGGATACCAGCGGCGGCAGCTTTTGCAAGGGCTGGGGTAGCCTCTAGACGCGGGGGATCGATCATCCCAATCAAACCGACAAAAACCAGCTCTCTCTCTATGGTCTCTGCATTTGAATCACTGGGTAATTCAGGAATAATGCGGTATGCCAAACCCAACACGCGCAAAGCATCTTGAGTCATCAAATCATTGGCAGATAAGATTTGCATTCGCCGGTTTTCATCTAATGGGCGGGGAATATCATCCATTCCCTGATAATAACTGCACAATTCAAGCACCATATCCGGCGCCCCTTTTTCTAAAACCACATATCCCTGAGGCAGGGCTCTATTATCATCAAATGGCGAAATATCTTCCGCCTGCGGATTATGTAAACCATGAATTGTTACCATCCGTTTACGTACGGCATCGAAGGGAATTTCCTGCAGGCGAGGGTAAGCCCGATTCAATTCAGCCATATTAGCGCCTGCTTTAATGGCAGCTACGATCATCGCTCCTTCGGTTGGATCACCTACCATACGATAAGAAGATTTTCCGTTCTCGCCTTGGATGATTTCGAGATCAGCGTCATTATTGAGTGCTGCAACCCATAATGCAGTTTGGGCAGCCTGGAAATCTGTCAGTTTAACCGATTTCTTATCGACCAGAAATTCACCTTGGGGTAAATAACCGCTGCCGGTAACATCAATAAATTGGCCATCCACCCACAATCGGGTAACGGTCATTTCATTTTGAGTCAAGGTGCCTGTTTTATCTGAGCAGATCACCGTGGCAGAACCCAACGTTTCCACCGAAGATAACCGGCGGATGAGCGCATGACGCTTGATCATTTCGCGCATGCCTAATGCCAGGCTAATCGTAACGACTGCCGGCAACCCTTCAGGGACAGCGGCGATCGCCAGACTAACGGCAACCATGAACATTTCCAAGGGATTATTCCCGCTTATCAGCCCTTCCACGAACACTAAAGCGCATACTGCCAAAGCCGCCCAACCCAAAGTTTTCCCAAGCTGATCGAGCCGTTTCTGTAATGGCGTAGGTTCGTTTTCCACCGATTGAAGCATCTCTGCAATGAGACCGATTTGGGTGTACATACCTGTAGCGAC
>JAAZNS010000374.1 GCA_012798185.1 Chloroflexota bacterium
AGCTTGCCGTAAGGCCGCTGTAGACTCACTATTATGAGCTTCTATCGAAACGATACTTTTCCACACCGTACTAGGGTTATATAGCTCTTGACTTATCCAAAGACGATCTTGATCGTTTGCATTACGTTCGTACATTTTTTGGTACAAATCATCAGTTTTTTTGAATTATTTGTGTTAACGGCAAAGGGGTTACTGTAACGTTATTCCCATCAAAGCGATTACTTGAAACAAGACCTCCGTCACTGGCCTGGATAAAATCAGTTCCGTTAATCGTCACCACATGGTCAAAGCCGCTCTTGTGCCCAACCACGACTATCGAAGAACCACCGCCGCCACCACCACCACCACCACCTGTATTCCCACCAATACCAATTGGAGGATTGCCTGATGTCGGAGGTGGAGAATTTCCAACAACTACAATTGATTCATCCGAAAAAGCCTCTATAGGTACAAGGCTTTTAACTATATCTTCTACGTCCGCAGAATTTGCCCAATAATCGCTTGACGTTGTCATGTTGTAAGTTGAAGCGCCAGATGGACTTGCTCCTTGGGGAAGATCATAAGGGATTGGAGCCATGCCACCATAAGGTAGCAATCCAGAGCTGGAATTAGGGTTTTGACTACTGGAATCCGACGACAAATACTCATTATGATTATTCTGTCCCATTGACAAAATACTTTCATCCATAATACATTACTCCACGAACAAAATAAATGAGACGAAACTTTGAAAAAAGAAACAAAATACATCGATTTGTTTCCATTTCCTTACATTGATCCATTTTTGTTGTCTAACTGTATATCCGAATTGACCGAGAGTCAGAATTTACTCAAAAGTATTACGAAGAAAAAATTTGAATCTATAATTGAGTGGTCTAATACAAAACCAATCAATTCTGGAAAGTATTTTATTGACACATCTCCGCTTATACACAGAACAGCTCACTCTCTTTCTATAAATTTTGACCAAAGATTACAGAGCCGAAACTCCACCTCGGAATTCATCAAGATAAAGAAGCTAGAAAACAATCTTTACAAAAATAGCCTTTCATCGCGTAATCGATTTTTCTATATGATTAAAAATTTACATTCGTTGCAATTCAAAAATGGATCAAATTTTAGAGAGATCGACTCTTCAACTGGAGATTTGGGTGGTGGATTTCGCTTGCGCTATCCTCGTCACCAGTTTTTTGAAGAAGCACTGGAAAATTTACGAGAAACTTTAATTGCAAATACAGAAACCCACCCTATCTCAGCAGCAATCCTCGCTTATGCAGGAATTTTGGCGATTCATCCGTTCGTAGACGGAAACGGTCGCACAGCCAGGCTGCTTTTTAACTTAATATTGATGCAAGAAATCTCTGATTTTTCATTTATCCCGATACACGAACTAAATATTTCCAGTAAATCTTCTATTTCTATCTACTTGAGAGAGTCTTTATTTACACATGACTTGAGGCCAATAATATTTTCTCTGACTTCATGCATAAAATGCACACACAATATAATTAATAACCAAATATAATTGCATATCTTACAATGAAGAATTTATTTAAATATTATATTTTTATTAAATATGTTGCATAGAAAAATTATTTGTTTTTATGAATTCTCTATATTCCCATCTTTCATCTAATGATGAAGGGAATCTATCATAAAACAAACGGCTTCCTTTGATGTTGAAGATTGTCATCCTTGATTGAGTGAGCCTGTTGATTAACTCAAAACCTCTCTCCAGACTGTCGACTTTGAGGTAATGCGATCTGATTTAGACAAAGCCCTTATGTATACAGTGAAAGCGAGGACGTATCTTCGGAGACTGGAAAAGAAAGACAGCAAAATGCAACACAAAGACAGACATGCGCATTGGATACTAATGTGCACCAAAACGAAACAGCAGGAGAACGGAATGATATTCCCGAAACAGTAAAGATCGCTTGCGCTATCATTGCAAAATCATATTTCCATCGACCGGAAATTCAGGCTGATCCAAAAGAAAAAGGCGATAGATTCCGCCACAGGTGATCATGCAAGATTGAGGAAACCGCAGCTCGAACACAACCACACAATTGTCCGACGTCTGAACAAAGAATGCTTACCGCTCGAAAGCCGATGAAATTTTCATGGCAACACAGGGTTTCATCTCAAAGAACCATCAAAATCTGTCCGTTGAGCCCAAATCAGGACACGACAGAATCAATCAACGGTTCTTCGATCCCCCACGTCCTGTTTAATGATAAGACCGCAGAAGCCCCACCAGATGCCCCTGAACGCTCAAACGCTCCGCCGGGACAATACGGGTCTCATAAGCAGGATTGGCAGCTTCCAGAGCGATTGTATTGCCCTTCCGGCGCAAACGCTTCAGCGTCACTTCAACGCCGTCGATCAGAGCGACAATAATCTGGCCATTCTCCGCATTCTCCGCCTTGCGAATAATGACCGTATCTCCATCCAGAATGCCGGCCTCAATCATCGAGTCTCCGGACACTTCCAGAGCGTAATGCTCACCCGCACCAAGAAACGCGAGAGGAACCTCCACCTGTCTCCCGCCATCGCGCAACGCCTCAATCGGTTGTCCGGCCGCAATGCGCCCATAAAGCGGTAGGCTAATGGAACTCGCAGCCTCAGCAACCCTCACGCCCTGCAAGCGGCCCTTGAATCCGCCGGGGATCACATTCAATGCGGGAGAAATATTTTCCGGCTGCTCCGTATCCGGCAGGCGCAGAACCTCCAAAGCACGGGCACGATTATGCCGACGCGCCAGAAAACCACGTTCTTCAAGGGCAGAAATCAGGCGATGAATTCCGGATTTGGATTTCAGCCCCAAACCATC
>JAAZNS010000375.1 GCA_012798185.1 Chloroflexota bacterium
GCAATTTGCTATACTCAATATCCAATGATAGTCCTTCAGTGTAATAGTATTCGGGAGAAAATTTATGCCAAAGTATATGCGCTGCCAATATTGCGGATTATTGCAAGATGAACCGGTGGGGGTTAAAAGTTGTGTGCGCTGCGGTGGTGAATTGGAATTTGAAAGTGCTCCTTCATCTTCTGATACCGGTTCCTACATCACCGCTCAACTGGAACTCGATCAGGTTAAAGCGCCAGCCGGACAGAATGTCGACCGGTATTTACTGGTCACCATTCGAACCCCTGCGCAAGTGCCTGCGGAACAATCAGCTGCCACAGAATCAGGCAGACCTCCGCTTAGTTATTGTGCCATTCTCGATGTTTCCGGTTCGATGAATGGCGAGAAATTACAGTATTCAAAAGAAGCAATCCGCCATGCTGTCAGATGTCTGCATGAAGGAGATATCTTTTCATTGGTAATTTTTTCGAATACGGTTCGCTGCATTTTTGAACCTCAGGAATTCAGTAAAAATCTTCAAAAAAGCATCGAAAGCGCATTGAGTGAAATCACTGCTGGCGGTATGACAGCGCTATATGATGGGATGAACTTGGGGATAGAGAAGGCGCTCTATAAAAAACAATCATCCAACCTGGCGCTCATCTTAAGCGACGGCCAGGCTAATGTGGGAAATACTGATATTGAATATATCGGGCAGCATGCATCGAATGCCCGCCAGCAGGGGTTGGTTTTATCGGCATTAGGCGTTGGTATGGATTATAACGAGGCTTTAATGACCGAGATTGCTACCCAAGGAGGGGGCAGATTTTATCATTTGCAAGATGCCGCTCACATCCCGGCTTATATGACTGGGGAATTGGGCGAGGTAGCAAACCTTGCAGTAAAAGAAGCACGTCTGGAATTGATTCTACCGCCGGGTGCAACCGTAATGCCCATGAGCAGCGCATACCCAACTAAGCAAGGGGAAGGGAAAGCAATGGTTAAATTAGGAGATATTCCAAGCGATATCGAATTGGAAGTGCCGATTCGTCTCACTTTACCTGGGCAACCGCTTTCGACAAAATTGCATGTGGAAGGGGCTCTGGAATATCAATCGCCGGCAGGAAATTATTTATCTCATTCTTTGAACCGGGTCACGGTACGCTTTGTGGAGCATATTGGATTCAAAATTCAGGATGGGGTTATCTCTCCGGTAGCTGAGAGGGTCTTGAACCAGATGAAAGCATCGGATATTCTCAACGTAAGCCGTGCTTTTGCATTGAACCCAGAAAAGGGTGAGCAAGAGATGGCATTTGGCTTGAACCAGATGCGCCAATATGCTGTAAAGCTAGGTGAAGAACGCGCTGAGTATGAAGCCAAAGAGGTGGAAGAAAAATTTTTTGCCATGCGCAGCAGCCCATCGTTATCAAAAATGCATGTCGCCGCGGCTTTTGTCCATTCTCGCAGGACCAAAGATTTTTCAAAGAAATAAGGTGATTGCTCCACCTGCTTGAGTGAATAGGTAAGTTATTAGATTAACATTGAGGAGAATTCATGGAATATTCAATATTAATCTCCGCTGAAGATTTAATGGCAAATATGACCGACCCCGATTGGGTTATTGTCGATTGCCGGTTTTCGTTATCCGAACCCGAAAAGGGCAGGCAGATGTATTTACAGGGGCATATTCCGGGGGCAGTATATGCCAGTATTAATGACGACCTAAGTAGTCCGCATATAGCTGGTAAAACCGGACGCCATCCTCTGCCCGCAATTGAAAAAATTTCCAGGCGGTTATCAGAATGGGGAATCGATGCGCGGGTGCAAGTTATTGCCTATGACGATTGGCCGGTAAACCTTGCCAGCGCAGAACGCTTATGGTGGATTTTACGCTGGCTGGGACATAAGCGCGTGGCAATTTTGGATGGCGGTTGGAAGCAGTGGGTTAAAAAAGGATTTCCCCAAAGGTGTGGCGTAGAGAATAAAGATCAACGCATATTTGAACCAAATCCAAATCGGGATATGTACGTAGAAACCGCGGATGTCGAAAAAATCAGACTTGACCCCC
>JAAZNS010000376.1 GCA_012798185.1 Chloroflexota bacterium
AGCAGATGCCGTTATTTTCTAAAAAACCAAAGAAAACCATCACACGGCTTTTCTATGCCACAGATATCCATGGATCAGAACGGACATATCGGAAATTTATCAATGCCGGAAAATTTTATAATGTCAATGTATTAATTATGGGCGGCGATATTAGCGGAAAATTACTGATCCCGATTATCAAAGAATCAAACGGTCATTATCGTGCCACACTGCAGGGAGAAATTCGACACATAGAATCCGAAGATGAGTTAAAAAATCTTATTGAAAAAATCGGCATCCTGGGTTTTTATTATCAAGTCATGGACGAAGACGAGATGAAAACGATGCAATCCGATCCAAAGCTGGTCAATGAGCTTTTCCACAAACTAGCCCGCCAGCGATTGGAAAATTGGGTCGATCTTGCAGAAACGCGGCTTAAAGGTACCGGGATAAAATGCTTCGTAACAGGCGGTAATGATGATGATCCCGAAGTATTAGAAGCCATTCATAAGCAGAATACCGAATCGTTTTTTGCCTGCGAGGGACAGGTCGCTTTTATCGATCAAGATCATTCAATGATCAGCGTTGGGTATAGCACGCCCACCCCATGGAAAACACCGCGTGAAATTTCGGATGAAAAATTATGGGATTTTATTGAGGATATGGTGGCAAAAGTGCCCGATTTAAGCCATGCCATTTTTAATTTTCACGATCCACCCCGCGATTCTACCCTGGATACCTGCCCAATGCTGGATTGGAGCACTGATCCTCCTACACCAATCGTAAAGGGCGGGCAAATTGTAATGCACGGCGCAGGCAGCCAATCTGTCCGTCGGGCAATCGAAACTCATCAGCCCATGCTGGGTTTACATGGACATATCCATGAATCTCAAGCCGTCATGAAAATTGGGCGCACCACCTGCATTAATCCCGGAAGTGAATATGGCGAGGGATTCCTGCGCGGCTGTTTAATCAACATTTGCGATGGCAATGTTGAAAGTTTCCAAATGACCAATGGGTAATCGCAGCCTTTGGCGGAATGTGCGAAAGGAGGTAATAGCCAAATAATTCTCATCAACAAAGCTTCTATTATTGGTAGTTTAAGTAGTTGTCATAATTGTGGTTTAGTTTATGAGTACGGTTGTACAAATAATAAAGGAGAAAATCATGGCAACAACAACTGCTCAACCAGAAGTATTTGTTCGTAAAGCCTCCGGGCTTGTTCGTGTTATGTCCCCCTGGGCTGCATTCGTCTATAATATTTTGACCATGGGTTTGATCTTCCCCTGGACTTACCTTTGGGCTCCCGGCGCCCTTCCGGGCGGCAAGCTTTGGATCGGTATTCTGCTTGCGATGATCATCGAAATTCCAGTGGCATTTGTGTACGTTTGGCTTTCCACCGCTATGCCCCGCTCCGGCGGAGACTATGTTTTCGAAAGCCGTGTATTTGGCGGCGGTGTCGCGTTTACGGTAGTCATGTCCGGTTATGTTATTTGGATTCTGCAATGGGTCGCCCTTTCCGGCTGGTTGATCTCATACCTGGGCTTTGCTCCGTTGTTTTTAGGGTTAGGTGCAACCTTAGGAAACGCAACGCTGTCTTCTATCGGTGTATGGTTTACCCAATCTACTGGAATAATTATCATGAGTATTTTGAATGCGTTGGTCGCATTGATCATACTCTGTTCGGGGTTTAAGAATTATGTCAAATTACAGAGCGTCATGATCATCTGTATGGGAATTGCTTTTGCCACAACCCTGATTGTTTTGTTCTTCACCGATCCTGCTACCGTTGAAGCAAAACTCAATGCATTTTCGGCTGCATCGGGCGGGAGTGCGAACTTTTATCAGGAAGCCATTGCCGCAGTGACAGCCGCTGGTATTGATCTCAACCCGCCCTTCAGCCTGCTGGCAACTTTGATGGTGGCTCCCATTGCCTGGACATCCCTGCAATGGGCAACTTACTCTGCCCAGCAAAATGGTGAGATAAAAGATGCCCGCTCTTTCAAGAGCCAAACCTTTATTCTGGTTGGTTCACTCATCGTTACCGGCATCCTTCTTGCTCTCCTGGCGGTCGGCATGGAGAAAGCGATTGGCTCTCAATTCCTTTATGTTGCAGGCGCTGGTTATTGGTCGCTCATCGGAGAAGCCACTATTGCTGGGTTCAACTTATGGCCACCCATCCTGGCTGTAGCGCTGACAGGAAGTCCTATCGTAGTCCTTCTGATTTCCATTGGTTATATCCTCAATGGTCATCAAATTGTACACAACTGCTATATTGGTATGACCCGCGTGATGGTAGCTATGTCCCTCGACCGCATTCTCCCCGAATGGATTAGTAAAGTCCACGAGAGATATCACACGCCGGTCAATGCTCACTTGGCATATTTCCTGGCAAGCATCCCCATCATCCTTTGCTACAACCTGATTCCCACCTGGGTTGGTCTCACTCTGGGTGTAACTTTTGCCTGCGGTTATGTGTTCATCATCACCTGTCTGGCAGGCGCGTTATTGCCCTACAAAGCTAAAGATGTATACGAGAGTTCTCCGGGTGCCAAGTATAATGTCAACGGACTTATTGGCATTGTAGCAACTGCCATCGGTGTGGTTGCTTTCATCTGGATTTCATGGGTGTTGGCAGTTCATGCCTTCGCCAGCTACCCCATTCTTATCTGGTTGACTCGTATTATCGCTATCGCTGCAGTGTTTGCTTTCTTATGGCCTATGCGTCAACATATCGCAGATTGGTTCAGCGGTAAACCCATGCCATTGCTCTCTGCCCTGGGTATGCTGGGCGGTGGTTTAGGTATGGCCATGGTGGTAGCATTCCTGCTCGAGCCAGCCTTAGGCGTTTTGGGCAATTGGAATTTTGAGAATTTCCCCTCCAATCTTTGGGCACAGATCATTGCATTTGGCGTAATCATCATTAGCGCTCTCTGGTATTGGTTAGCAAAGAACGCTCAAAAGAGCAAAGGCATTAACGTTGAAAACGCCTTCCGGGAGATCCCGCCCGAATAAACCTTTTCCAATTGAATACTTATTGAGTCAGCGATTAATAAAAACTAATCGCTGACTCAACATGAAGTGTTGCTCTGAATTAGAATATCCGGGGGAAATTAATAAAAAGATATCGCTATCGGCTTGTCGATGAACGAAGGTGATGTGATGACAATTACAATTGAGGAAGTAATTCAAAAAATCCCCGATTGGCGTGGAAAATCAATCGAAAGCCAGCCTCTTTCCGGCGGATTGACAAACACCAATTATAAAGTGACTGTCGATGGAACACCTTATTTTGTGCGTGTACCTGGCGCCAGTACCGAATTGCTGGCTGTAGACCGGCAAAATGAATATGAAAATTCCAAAGCAGCTGCGCTAGCTGGCGTGGGACCAAAAGTTATTCACTACCTCCCCGAAGAAAAGGTGATGGTGCTGGAGTTCATCTTTGGCAAAACGATGTCTAACGAATCCCTCCAGGCACCTGGCATGCCAACCAGAATCGCACAATCGTTAAAAATGTTACACGCTGGTCCGCGTTTTTACTCCGATTTCAACATGTTCCGGTTGACTGAATTTTACTTAAACATTGTCAAAGAGCATGATGTAAAAATTCCAGAAGGATATTATGATCGTATGCCAACGGTGAACCGCATCGAACAAGCGACTTTGGTGAACCCCCTGCCGACCGTGCCTTGCAACAATGATCTCCTTGCAGAAAACTATATCGACGATGGCAAGATGCTGCGATTGATCGATTTTGAATACAGCGGCAACAACGACCCTTGTTTTGAGCTAGGAAATACCTGCCAGGAATTGAAATACGATGAAGCTCGTATCGTTGAACTCTGCGAGGCGTATTTCGGGAAAGCCACTGCCAGCAAATTGGCGCGCATGAAACTCAATATGATCATGTCGGATGTCGGCTGGACACTCTGGGCTGCCATACAACAAAAAATATCCAAGATCAATTATGACTTTTGGGGGTGGGCAATCGAACGTTGGGGCAGAGCAGTAGAAAAAATAGATTCCCCCCAATTCGAGCGTTGGCTTGTAGATGTTCAAAACGCAGATTGATCATTTTCAGGGTATCAGGTGTCAGTATTTAATGATCAGTAACTAAAAAAAATTATTCTCATGGGGCTGTCCTAAAAGTAGGCTGTCACCCTGAGCGAAGCGAAGGGTCTATTCATTACATAAAAGGGATGTTTCGCTACGCTCAACATGACAAAATCGACTTTTAGGACAGCCCCTTTTTCTTTTCTCTTTATATCCTTCTTTATTCAAAAATAATATTATCTCTCATTCAATAAAAAAAGGCTGTAATTGATTCCTGCCGTTTTTCTATCTATAAGTTTTTTTGTGCCCGCACGATAACTTAAACAAAATGAGAGAATATCAAAAATTCCTTAAAATTTCTCTAAATTCTTGCAATTACTTTCAATTATTGCTATAATTTTAATCAATCATTTCCAGAATCATTCAAATATGTTCAAAGAATCAATCACACGGCTCCCCGAAAACGGCAATCTTATACCAGCACAGCGCTACGATCTAATCCAAAAACACCTGGCATCCTATAAAATTGCCACTTATACGTCACTGGCAGAGCTGTTGAAAGTATCGGAATCCACCGTCCGCCGCGACCTGGAATGGATGGAACAACAAGGGATATTAGAACGCACCCGCGGCGGTGCTATTCTCAATCAGCATATCCGCGCCGAGGCAGAATATATCAAAAGAGCCGAGCGTTTAATCGAAGAGAAAAGCTTAATCGGTAAAGCCTCAGCTGCTTTATTGGAGCCTGGCGATGTTGTTTTCATGAACAGCGGCACAACCACCGCACAAGTGATCAAACACATTAACGGCATTCCTAATGTAACGGTAATCACAAATAATACATTCCCTCTTACCGAATCGCGCGATTTAGATTTCGAATTAGTGGTCATCGGCGGAACATACCTGCCCCTATCCAAAGCCATTGTTGGTCCATTTTCAACTGATAATCTCGATCGGTTATACGCCACCAAATGCTTTATCGGCGTTGAAGGGATAAGCCTTAAATATGGCTGCACGGTATCCACTTTTGCTGAAGCCGAGATCATTCGCTTGATGATCGAACATACTCAAGAACAGGTTATTATCGTTGCCGATCATACCAAATGGGGTTCGGTATCCAATCATCTGATCGCCCGCATCGATCAAATTCACACACTGGTTACTGATGAAGGTTTTGATGTCAATGCTCGTATATCGCTACTGGGACGTTCAGTAGATGTGATCGTTGCACGTAAATCAAAAAATTAGTAAATATTACATTTTTTGATCGAAAATCTTTTCAGGAGAAAAAACCATGAAGGATCAAGCGCAGGTTGTCGTTATCGGCGGTGGTATTTTTGGTATTAATATCGCTTACCACTTTGCTAAACGTGGGTGGAAAGATGTTATTGTATTAGAAAAAATGGAAATCGCCAGCGGGGAAACAGGTCACGCGGCTGGTTTGGTGACTCAATTTGCCACATCAGAAACATTGATGCAAATCCGCAAATACAGCATCGAAATGTACAGTGAATTAGGGCTGATCGACCACGTGGGAAGTATCCGCGTTGCTTCTAGCCCTGAGCAGTTCAAAGAGCTGCAGCGCAGCGTAAGCCGTGCCAAAGGTATTGGTATGGAAGTTGAGATTATCTCTCCTTCAGAAGCCATTAAGATCATGCCCTGCCTCACTGAAAAAGAACTGTATGGCGCTATTTATTTGCCGCGTGATGGTCATCTCGACCCATACCTGACCACGACCAGCATGGCGAAGATCATCCGTGATATGGGTGTTACCATCTACACCAATACCCAGGTCACTGGAATTGAATTAACCCCCGAAGGCGCAATTTCCAAAGTGCGCACCAATAAAGGGGACATTCGCACAGAAATCGTGATCAATGCTGCCGGATTATGGGCGCCGCGGATTGCCGCCATGGCGGGCATC
>JAAZNS010000377.1 GCA_012798185.1 Chloroflexota bacterium
ATGCGTCAGTGTCTGCCCTGTGGATTGCATCGTTAAAGCTTAATCAATCCATCTTTTCAGATATTTGCTTGAAAAAAACGCTTCCGTTGGAGGCGTTTTTTATTACAAATAAAACTTGATCGACAACCCGCTTTGAGCAATTTTTTATTTCATTCTAAGCTATAATCAAATCATCATAGATACACAAGAAGAAACCTCATATGAGGTGAAAATTTCTTCATTGTTCGATCAACTCAGCCTACCGGCTCGCATCCAGATCCTGCTTATCATATGCGAGCAGCCTGCTTGTGTTTGTCATCTAGTTGCTGCATTGGGACTGCGTCAAGCCACAATCTCTCAGCACCTGATGGCTCTACGCGAAGCTGGCTGGGTTTCCATTCGCAAAAAAAAGCGGTTCATTTTTTACAGCCTCTCAGACAAACGATTGATCAAACTTATCGAACTGGCTGCTGCAATTGCCGATATCCCTTTTGATGAGATCCAAGCGATTTCCCGCAGACCAATCCCCAACTGCCCTTGCCCGCAATGCCATCTTGAATTACCGGGAGAATATTCATGCTCATCTTGATCGTTTTGTCTGTTATACCGCATCAGTGAGAAAATATCGATTTTTTAACCAAAATGCAACATTTACCAAACCAATCATTACTGGTACTTCGATGAGCGGACCAATTACTGCTGCAAAAGCCGCTCCAGAATTTATTCCAAACACTGCTACAGCTACCGCAATCGCTAATTCAAAATTATTACTGGCAGCGGTGAAAGCCAGGGTAGTGGTCTTTGCGTAATCTGCACCAATATTTTTCCCCATCCAAAAGCTTACCAGGAACATAACGATAAAGTAAATAATTAATGGGATGGCAATGCGCACCACATCCATAGGTATTGATACAATAAGATTTCCCTTCAGGCTGAACATAACAATTATCGTAAAAAGTAAAGCTATGAGAGTGAGCGGGCTGATTCGCGGAACAAAATATTTATCATACCAAACAGCGCCTTTTATCCGGCGTAAAAATAGCCGGGTAAGAAAACCAGCCACAAATGGAATCCCCAGGTAAATGAAAACACTTCGAGCGATCTCGCCAATTGTAACCTTAACCAAACTTCCTTGTAATCCAAACCAGGAAGGCAGGATAGTAATGAATACATAGGCATAGATACTATAGAAGAACACCTGAAATAGGCTATTGAATGCCACTAATCCAGCGGCATATTCAGTATCACCCCTTGCCAATTCATTCCAAACAATTACCATCGCAATGCATCTTGCCAAACCGATCATAATTAATCCCGCCATATAATCTGGATAACTTCTAAGAAATACAATTGCCAGAATAAACATGAGTATTGGCCCAATAATCCAGTTTTGAATTAATGAGAATCCTAAAATTTTCCAATTTCTAAATACATCGCCCAATTCCTCATAATGAACTTTTGCCAGGGGAGGATACATCATTAAAATCAGCCCGATAGCGATTGGGATATTAGTAGTGCCCACTGAAACGGTTTTATTGAAATTTTCGACCGCGTTTGGAAAAAGAAAACCAAACCCTACCCCTAATGCCATAGCCAGGAAAATCCAGAGGGTTAGAAAACGATCAAGCATAGAAAGTTGTTTTGAAGTACTGACATTCTGCTGTGACATATGATTCTCCGAAAGGATTAAATGATATTTAAAATTTTGATGAAGAAAATTAAAATCCCAAAATCTCGAAGGTGTAATCCCTTTTTATCGATTTTTTGTTGATCAGTTTTCAGAGGTATTACTATTGTCGATATCCTCATCATAAAAAAGATTTGATAATCTTAATAGTGACTATTTTTGATTTTTCTTAACTGCTCAGGTTATGCTGGAAACATCCCAATATTGAGGTGTTCGCAGGTACGATACCCCTGCAAATATCTCAACTATGAAAACTTATCCAAGCTGGTTGAGTAGTTACTATTTATCTTATCTTTCAGATCAATAAGGATTTCTTTTTGTAACTTAAGAAACCTTTGGTATCTTGTTTATATATCTCTCAGTAAATTTTATTTATATCTAAGATGAATCTATCTCAATACATTATTACGGACTTACATATTCATCATTGTGAATATATTGTATCATACAATTTATCGAACACTAATCTTCAGTTCGCAGGAGTGTTGAAAAAGAATTCCTTTTA